>NZ_JBZAYE010000167.1:0-12916 GCF_058244205.1 Variovorax sp. 20P10.2.4 | reverse complement strand
GATCAGTTGCTCGGCCACGACGGTGGCGCCGTCGCCTTGCACGATCTCGGCCAGCACGCCGGCGGCGGGCGCCGGCACTTCGAGCACGACCTTGTCGGTCTCGATCTCGATCAGGATTTCATCGATGGCGACGGCTTCGCCGGCCTTCTTCTTCCAGGTGAGCATGGTGGCTTCGGCCACCGATTCGGACAGCTGAGGGACTTTGACTTCTACGATAGACATTTGGAGTTTGCTCCGCTTTGATTTGTGTGTGCCCCTGGGGCCGGGGTTCGCCCGGCCCGCCCCTCGTGGGGGATCGGGCGATGTGGCCGCGCCACATGCGCCCGAGCGGGTTGTTCGTGTTGAAAAAGGATCGTTCTATTACTTGGTCAGCACGAAGCCCTTGAGCTTGGCGAAGGCGGCATCGACCAGTGCCTTCTGCTGTTCCTGGTGCAGGTGCGAGTAGCCGACGGCCGGCGAGGCCGAGGCCGCGCGGCCGGCGTAGCCGAGCTTCTGGCCTTCCTGCATGTTCTCGTGGATGTAGTGCTGCACGAAGAACCAGGCGCCCTGGTTCTGCGGTTCGTCCTGGCACCACACCACGTCGACGAGGTTCGGGTACTTCTTGATCTCGGCCGCGAAGGCCTTGTGCGGGAACGGATAGAGCTGCTCGACGCGGATGATCGCCACGTCGTCGTCGCCGCGTTCCTCGCGCTTCTTGGCCAGGTCGTAATAGACCTTGCCCGAGCACGCGACCAGGCGCTTGACCTTCTCGGCCTTGAGCGCCTTGCTTTCCGGAATGATGGTCTGGAAGCTGCCCTTGGTGAACTCGGCCAGCGGCGAGGTCGCGTCCTTGTTGCGCAGCAGCGACTTGGGCGTGAGGATGATCAGCGGCTTGCGCAGGTTGCGCACCATCTGGCGACGCAGCACGTGGAAGATCTGGCTGGCCGTGGTCGGCTGCACCACCTGCATGTTGGTGTCGGCGCTCAGCTGCATGAAGCGCTCGAGGCGCGCCGAGCTGTGCTCGGGGCCCTGGCCTTCGTAGCCGTGCGGCAGCATCATCGTGAGGCCGTTGACGCGGCCCCACTTGACTTCGCCCGAGGCGATGAACTGGTCGATCACCACCTGCGCGCCGTTCACGAAGTCGCCGAACTGGGCTTCCCAGATCACCAGCGTGTTCGGGTCGTTCGAGGCATAGCCGTATTCAAACGCGAGCACCGCTTCTTCCGACAGGATCGAGTCGATCACGACGAACGGGGCCTGGTTGTCGGCGACGTTCTGCAACGGCGTGTAGGTGCCTTCGTCGAACTTCTCGCGGTTCTGGTCGTGCAACACGGCGTGGCGGTGCGTGAACGTGCCGCGGCCCGAGTCCTCGCCCGACAGGCGCACCGGGTAGCCGCTGGCCACCAGCGAGGCGAAGGCCATGTGCTCGCCCATGCCCCAGTCGACGTTGACGTCGCCGCGGCCCATGGCGGCGCGGTCGTCGAGCACCTTCTTGACCAGCGGATGCACCGTGAAGCCCTGCGGCACGGTGGTGATCTTCTCGGCCAGACGCTTCCACTCGCTCGAGGGAATCGCGGTGTCGCCGGCGTCGGTCCACTTCTTGTTGAGGTACGGGCTCCAGTCGACGGCGTACTTGCTCTTGAAGTTG
Source organism: Variovorax sp. 20P10.2.4 (assembly GCF_058244205.1). Taxonomy (NCBI): domain Bacteria; kingdom Pseudomonadati; phylum Pseudomonadota; class Betaproteobacteria; order Burkholderiales; family Comamonadaceae; genus Variovorax; species Variovorax sp. 20P10.2.4. The sequence continues at coordinate 11,289 of NZ_JBZAYE010000167.1, read as the reverse complement.
GTCAGCACCGGGTCGACCGTGTTCTTGCCTTCGTCGAAGGCGGCGCGCTGCGCCTTGACCATGTCGTCGCCGAGCGTGTCGCCCAGGCCCTGCGCGGCCAGCTTGTCGGCGTACAGCTTGCGCGTGCCGGGATGCTGGGCGATCTTCTTGTACATCAGCGGCTGGGTCAGCGAGGGGGTGTCCTGCTCGTTGTGGCCCAGCTTGCGGAAGCAGATGATGTCCACGACCACGTCCTTCTGGAATTCCATGCGGAAGTCCAGCGCGATCTGGGTGGCGAGCACCACGGCTTCGGGATCGTCGCCGTTCACGTGCAGCACCGGCGCCTCGATCATCTTGACGATGTCGGTGCAATACAGCGTCGAGCGGCTGTCGCGCGGGTCGCTGGTGGTGAAGCCGATCTGGTTGTTGATGACGATGTGCACCGTGCCGCCCGTGGAGTAGCCACGGGTTTCGGCCAGCGCCAGCGTTTCCATCACGACGCCCTGGCCCGCGAAGGCGGCGTCGCCGTGCACGATCACGGGCAGCACCTGCTTGCCCAGCGGGTCGGCGCGGCGGTCCATGCGCGCGCGCACCGAGCCTTCGACCACGGGATTCACGATCTCGAGGTGCGAGGGGTTGAACGCGAGGCTCAGGTGGACCGGGCCGCCGGGGGTGGTCACGTCCGAGCTGAAGCCCTGGTGATACTTGACGTCGCCGCTGGGCAGGTCTTCAGGGGCGGTGTGGTCGAACTCGGCGAACAGGTCGGCCGGCATCTTGCCGAGCGAGTTGACCAGCACGTTGAGGCGGCCGCGGTGGGCCATGCCGATCACGATTTCCTGCACGCCCTTGGCGCCGGCCTGGTTGATCAGCTCGTCCATCGAGACGATGAAGCTCTCGCCGCCTTCGAGCGAGAAGCGCTTCTGGCCGACGTACTTGGTGTGCAGGAAGCGCTCGAGGCCTTCGGCCGCGGTCAGGCGGTTGAGCACGTGCTTCTTCTGCTCGGCGCTGAGCTTGGGGTTGGTGCGGGCGCTCTCGAGCCGCTGCTGCCACCAGCGCTTGTGGTTCTGGTCGGTGGTGTACATGTACTCGGCACCCATGGTGCCGCAGTACGTTTCGCGCAGTGCGTTGAGCAGGTCGCGCAAGGACATGGTGTCCTTGCCGAAGAAGGTGTTGCTGGTGTTGAACACCGTCTCGAGGTCGGCGTCGGTGAAGCCGTAGAACGAAGGCTCGAGTTCGGGAATGGCGGGACGCTCGGCGCGCTTGAGCGGATCGAGGTCGGCCCAGCGGGCGCCGACGTTGCGGTAGGCGGCGATCAGCTGCTGGACGGCGGTGCGCTTGCGGCCGAGTTCGGAGTCGGCGCCGCTGGCCTGCACGACCTTGGTCGTGCCCTGCTTCGCCAGTTCGGCAAAAGCGTTGATGACCGGCTGGTGCGGAACGTCGCGGGTGTTGGTGCCGTCGGCGGCGGGGACGTGCTGCAGCGCGTCGAAGTAGGTGCGCCAGTTGTCGGGCACGCTGCCGGGGTTGGCGAGGTAGTTTTCGTACATCTCCTCGACATAGGGCGCGTTGCCGCCGAAGAGATAGGTGTTGCCTTGGTAGGCGGCATACACCGATGGAGTCGATGAATCGCTCATATTGCGCTGACCTTCGCTTCCCTGTGGGAAGCACGAGCTGGTTTAAGAAACCTTCCGCGACACGGCTGAACCGATTGGCGGATGCGACTGTGGCTGGGAAGGGCCTGAGTACCGGGCGATTGTGCCACGCCAACCATATGACGGTTCGAAGGGGATGCACAACCCCCATCGGGAAGAGATCAGCCCCGGGTCAGTAACAGTTTGATCTGCTGCAGCGTGGCGGGGTCGTCGATGGTCGTCAGGTCGCCCGGATCGCGGCCCTCGCAGACCGCCTGGATGGCGCGGCGCAGCAATTTGCCGCTGCGGGTCTTGGGCAGTCCGCCCACGAAGCGCACGCGCGCCGGCCGGGCCAGCGCGCCCAGCTGGTCGGCCACGGTCTTCATGATCTCGCCCTCGAGCTTCAGCGCCACGGCCTCGTCGCTCACGGCTTGCCCGTCCTTGGGCACCACGAAGGCCATCGCGACCTGGCCCTTGAGCGCATCGGCCACGCCCACCACCGCCACCTCGGCCACGCCCGCGTGGCCCGAGATGCTTTCCTCGATCTCGCGCGTGCCGAGCCGGTGGCCGGCGACGTTGATCACGTCGTCGGTGCGCCCGAGGATGTAGAAATAGCCGTCCTCGTCGCGGATGCCCCAGTCGAAGGTCGAATAGACCATCTTGCCAGGCACGCTCTTCCAGTAGGTGTTGACGAAGCGCGCGTCGTCCTTCCAGATGGTCTGCATGAAGCCCGGCGGTGTCGGGCCCTCGACCACGACCACGCCCTTCTCGTTCGGGGCCGTGAGCTCCTCGCCGGTCGACTCGTGCAGGATCTTCACCTTGTAGCCGTACATCGGCACGCCGGGGCTGCCGAACTTGCTGGGCTTCTTCTCGATGCCGTTGGCGATGGTGATGATCGGCCAGCCCGATTCGGTCTGCCAGTAGTTGTCGATGATCGGCACGCCCAGGCCCTCGGCGATCCAGCGGCCCGTGGGCTCGTCGAGCGGCTCGCCGGCCAGGAACAGCGCGCGCAAGGTGGAGAGGTCGTATTTCTTGAGCAGCGCCGGGTCCTGCTTCTTGAGCACGCGCACCGCGGTCGGCGCGCTGAACATCACGGTCACCTTGTACTTCTCGACCAGCCGCCACCAGATGCCGCCGTCGGGCTGGCCGTCGAGCCCCTGCGTGGGCAGGCCCTCGTACATCACCGTCGCCATGCCGGCGATCAGCGGGCCGTAGACGATGTAGCTGTGGCCCACGACCCAGCCGATGTCGCTGGTGGAGAAATAGGTCTCGCCGGGCCGCCCGTCGAAGATGTGCTTCATGCTCGCGGCCAGCGCCACCGCGTAGCCGCCCACGTCACGCTGCACGCCCTTGGGCTTGCCCGTGGTGCCGCTGGTATAGATGGTGTAGCTGATCTCTGTCGACTCGAGCCAGGTGCAGGGCACCCGCGCGTCGAGGTGCTTCTGCCGCAGATCGCTCGCCAGGTGGTCGCGCCCCGCCACCAGCACCATGGGAGCCAGGCCGCGGTCGGTCAGCAGCACCGCACCGGGCTTGTGCTTCGACAGGCGGATCGCCTCGTCGAGCAGCGGCTTGTATGCGATCACCTTGCCGCCGCGCGAGCCGGCGTCGGCGCTCACCACCACCTTGGGCTCGGCGTCCTCGATGCGCGTGGCCAGCGAGCCGCTCGCGAAACCGCCGAACACCACGCAATGGATGGCGCCGATGCGCGCGCAGGCCAGCATCGCGAACGCGGCCTCGGGAATCATCGGCATGTAGATCAGCACGCGGTCGCCGCGGCCCACGCCCAGGTCGATCAGGCTGGCGGCGGTGCGCTGCACCTCGGCATGCAGCTCGCGGAAGCTGTAGCCCTTCTCGGTGCCGGTCTCGGTCGAGACGAAGATCAGCGCCGGCTGGTCGCCGCGCTCGGCGAGGTGGCGGTCGACGGCGTTGTGGCACAGGTTGGTGGTGCCACCGACGAACCAGCGCGCGAACGGCGGCTGGCTGGCGTCGAGGATCTGCTGCGGCGGGCTCCGCCAGTCGATGAGCCGGGCCTGCTCGGCCCAGAAGGCCTCGGGCGCGTCGATCGATTGGCGGTGGAATTCTTCGTAGCGGCTCATCGGTGTTGTCTCCTGATCTTGTGAAATCGGCCCGGCGCCGAACCCGCGAAAGGTTGGCCCCGAAACTGAATTCATAATTATGGAGACCGATCTTGCAGCAGGCTGACGCGCGCCACAAGCGGATGAAACCGGGGCCGGCCGGCTGCCACCCCTCTTCTATTAGATGGAAGGTAGCCCCGCCCTCTCAGCGCACCAGCGCGAGCAGCTCCGGAAAGGCCGGATGCTCGGCCGTGCGCAGCCATTCGAAGCCGACCATCTCGGTCGTCACCAGCTCGGCGCCCGCGCCGGCCAAGCGGTCGAATGCGGCGTCGCGGTTGCGCTCGGTGCGCGAACCGCAGGCATCGGTGACGACCCAGACCTCGAACTCGTCCTCCAGCAGGTCGAGCGCCGTCTGCAGCAGGCAGACATGGGCTTCGCAGCCGGCGATGACGATGGTGTTGCGCTCCTCGGCGGCCGCGGCCGGCTTCTGCAGGTGCTTGGGCAGGCTGCGCGCATTGCCCTGTGGCGCCTTGGCCGGCACGCGCAGCCATTCGCCCAGGCCTTCCTCGACGCCACTGAAGTGCATCTTCGGCAGCGTGCGGCGGCACAGCGCGCGGATGTCGGGCAGGTTCTCGCCGAGCTTGGACGGGTTGTGCTCGGTTCCGAAGACGGGCACGTCGAACAGCCGGGCCATCTTGCCGAGGCGGACCGCGTTCTGCGCCACCGCCTCCGACTCGAAGATCGCCGGCATCAGTCGGGCCTGATAGTCGACCAGCACGAGTTGGGATTGGGATGCGTCGAGCAGCATGGGCGGGGTTCTTTCTTCTGACGAGGGTTGCGGGGCGGCCGTGCGCCCGAAACCCTGGAAACTAACACCAAAGCACCGGCGCGCGGACCGGCTCAGGCGGCCGGCGCCCCGACGCGGGCCACGAGCTGCCCGATGTAGGCCTCGAACAGCGCATCGGCCGACTGCCCGAACATGCGGATGCGCCCGGTGTGCCGCATCAGCAGCAGGCCCACGCCGTGCGCGAACAGCGCGGTGTTCTCGCGCAGCGCGTCGGCGGCATCGAGGCCCATGGCGCGCAGCGCTTCCTCGCAGGGGTTCAGCGCCTCCTTCAACTGGTCGTTGAGTGCGTGATCGAGCTCGCTGGTCAGGCCGCGCGGCCGCATGCCGTGCACCAGGTAGAAGCCGAGGTCGAGCTCGCGCGGATGGGCCGCATAGAAGCCGAACCAGGCCCGCGCCTTGGACGCCAGCGTCAGCGCGGGTCGGTCCGCGAAGGCCTCGGCCTCGGCCACCGCGGTGCACAGGCGCAGCAGCGATTCGTCGAGCAGCGCGGCATAGATCGCCTCCTTGCTCTCGAAGTACGAATAGATGGCGCCGGGCGTGTAGCCCGCGCGGCGCGCGATCTCGCGGATGCTCGCGCCCTCGAGGCCGGCCTCGGAGAACACGGCCCGCGCCGCGTCGAGCACCAGCGCGCGGCGCGCGTCGCTCAGGGTCTGTCGTCGTTGGAGCTTGGCCTGCATGGGCAGGACTGTAGCCCTTCTTTTAAGCGTTGCTCATTTTTTTAACGGTTGATCAATTTTTTGAACAGTGTTTAAATTTCACGAGGCCGGCCCGTTCCGGCCTGCACGACAACCACCGGAGACACCCACGATGAACGCCCCGCTCCCCTCGGCCGCGCTGATGTCCGGCGCCGACTACCGCGAATCGCTGCGCCGCTACAGGCCCGTCGTCTACGTCGACGGCCGGCGGGTCGAGAGCGTGGCCGACGAGCCCGCGTTCCGCCCCGGCATCAACGCCATCGCCCTGACCTACGACCATGCGCTGAAGGCCCAGTACGAACCGCTGATGACCGCGGCGCAGCACACCAGCGGCAAGCGCGTGAACCGGCTCTCGCACATCAACACCAGCGCGGGCGACCTGCTCAACAAGCTCGAGGCGGTGCGGCTGGTGTGCCAGGAAACGGGCTGCGCGCAGCGCTACCTCACGCACGACGCGCTCAACGCGATCGCCCAGGTGTCGGCGCGCATCGACGACGCGCGCGGCGGCGGCGAGCACACGGCGCGCTTCCTCGAGTACCTGCACCGCGTCCAGGACCAGGACCTGACCCTGGGCGTGGCCATGACCGACGCCAAGGGCGACCGCAGCCGCCGGCCGCACGAGCAGGCCAACGTCGACAGCTATGTGCACGTGGTGGAACGCAACGCGCGCGGCATCGTGATCTCGGGCACCAAGGCCATCGTGACCGGCGCGCCCTACGTGCACGAGCTGCTGGTCATGCCCTGCCGCAACATGGGCCGCGAGGACGCCGACTTCGCCGTCTGCTGCGCGGTGCCGCTCGACGCGCCGGGCCTGACCATCGTGGCGCGCCCGGCCGGTCGGCCCGGCGAGAAGCTCGAGCACGGCGACGCCCTGTTCAGCCGCAAGTACGGCCAGAGCACCGGCGTGTGCATCTTCGACCGCGTGCTGGTGCCCTGGGAGCGCGTGTTCTACGACGGCTCCAACGGCAGCTGGGAGCATTCGGGCCACCTCACCTACAGCTACGCCACCCACCACCGCCACAGCTGCATCGGCGCGCGCGCCGGCTTCGGCGACCTGCTGATCGGCGCCGGCGCGCTGATGTGCGAAGCCAACGGCTTCGATCCGGGCAAGGAGAGCCACCTGCGCGAGCAGATGGTCGAGCTCATCAGCATCACCGAGGGCTTCTTCGCCTGCGGCGTGGCGGCCAGCGTCTACGGCAAGGCCGACGAGCACTGCCCGGTCTTCATGCCCGACCCGGTGTTCAGCAACATCGGCAAGCTGCTGCTGGCGACCAAGATCTACGACATGCACCGCATCGCCCACACCGTGAGCGGGGGCCTGATCGTCACCCTGCCCGGCCCCGACGAGGACCACAACCCCGAGACCGCGGCGCGGCTGTCGGACGTGCTGCGCGCCAACCCGGCCGTGCCCTACGAGCAGCGCATCGAGGCGGCCCGCTTCATCGAGGACCTGACGGCCGGCTACCAGGGCGGCTGGTACAGCGTGATCAGCCTGCATGGCGGCGGCTCGCCGGCGGCGATGAAGCAGGAGATCTGGCGCCACTACCCCGTGGGCTCGAAGGTGGAGCTGGTCGAGCGGCTGCTCGAGCGCGGCATCGCCGCCGACGGCTCGCCCGCGGCCGCCCCGCACGATCCGCAGCGCGCGATCACGCGCAACCGCCAGCCCGGCAAGTGCTGCGACACGGGGTGCACGACGCCCGGGCAGCCGGTGATGGTCGAACTGCCCAAACCTCACCGCGCCCAGGCCTAGACTCGGCGGGATGAAAGTCCTGACGAAGCGGCTCTGCCTCGCGGCCCTTGGCATCGGTGCCGCGCTGCTGGTGGCCGGCTGCGGCGGCGTGCGCAAGAGCACCGTGCCGCTGGCGACCGTGCTCGAGACCCAGCGCTGCACGCGCCAGGCCGACACCCTGCTCGTGATGCTGCCGGGCGCCTATTCGACGCCCGACGAGTTCGAGCGCGAAGGCTTCGTCGAGGCGGTGCGCGAGAACCGGCTCGCGGTCGACGTGATGCTGGTCGACGCGCACCTGGGCTACTACAACGACAGGACCGTGCTCGAGCGGCTGAACGCCGACGTGATCGCGCCCGCGCGGCGCCAGGGCTACCGCAAGATCTGGATCGTCGGCATCTCGCTCGGCGGCTTCGGCGGCCTGCTCTATGCGCAGACGCATCCGGGCGAGCTGGCCGGCGTGGTGGCGATCGCGCCCTACCTGGGCGAACGCACGCTGAGCACCGACATCGCCAACGCGGGCGGACTCGCCAAATGGAACGGGCCGCTCGACACGGCCACCGCGCCCCCGCGCACACCGAACGAAACCCAGCTGTGGCAATGGCTGCGCGGCTACGCGGGCCACACGCAGACGGCGGGCGCACGGCCGCCGCTGTACCTGGGCTATGGCCTCGACGACCGCTTCGCCTTCAGCCACCGGCTGCTGGCAGGCGTGCTGCCGCCGCAGCGCGTCTTCACCACCGAGGGCGGCCACGACTGGCCCGAATGGCGGCGCCTGTGGCAGCGGCTGCTGCCGACGCTGTCGTTGCCCGGCTGCCCCGGCTGACGCTCAGTTCGGCCGCAGCCGCAGCAGCTTGCCGTTCGACTCGTCGGTCAGCACGTAGAGCAGGCCGTCGGGCCCCTGCTTCACGTCGCGGATGCGCGCGCGTCCGTCCTCGAGCAGCTTGTGCTCGGCCACCACCTTGCCGTTCTTGAGTTCGATGCGGTCGAGGTAGCCGAACTTGAGCGAGCCGACGAAGAGATTGCCCTTCCACGCGGCGCCATAGCGGTCGCTGGTCAGGAAGGCCATGCCCGAGGTCGCGATCGACGGCACCCAGTAGTGCAGCGGCTGCTCCATGCCTTCCTTGGCCGTGATGCCGTCGCCGATCTTGCCGCCGCCGTAGTTCTCGCCGTAGGTGATGACGGGCCAGCCGTAGTTGCGGCCGGCCTGCACGACATTGATCTCGTCGCCGCCCTGCGGGCCGTGCTCGGTCATCCACAGGCGGCCGTCGGGCCCGAGCGTGGCGCCCTGCCCGTTGCGATGGCCGTAGCTCCAGATCTCGGGCAGCGGACCGGGCCGGCCGGCGAAGGGGTTGTCGTCGGGCACGCTGCCGTCCTTGCGAATGCGCACGATCTTGCCGAGGTGGTTGTCGAGCCGCTGCGCGTCTTCCTTGCGGCTGAAGCGGTCGCCGAGCGTGAGGTAGAGCGTGCCGTCGCCGCCGTCAACGATGCGGCAGCCGAAGTGGGCGCGGCTCGCGACCTTGGGCTTCTGGCTGAAGATGATCTGCAGGTTCTCGAGCCGCGTGTCGTCGGGCGACAGCCGAGCCCGCGCGAGCGCGGTGCTGTTGGCGCTGCCGCCGGCATCGGGCTCCGAGAAGCAGAAGTACAGCGTGCGGTTGCTGCGGAAGTCCGTGTCGACGAGCACGTCGAGCAGGCCGCCCTGCCCGCCCGCCGCAATGGGCGGCAGGCCCGCCAGCGGCGCGCCCGGCTTGCCGTCCTTCGCCACGATGCGGATGCGCCCCGGCTTCTCGGTCACCACGAAACGATCGCCCGGCAGGAAGCCCACGCCCCAGGGACTCTCGAGCCCCGAGGCCACCGTCTCAGATCGCCCCTGCGCCATGGCGGCCGCACCAAAGATCAAACCCGACATGACGAAAACACGGCCGAGGACGCGCCGGGAGGTCTCTGAATGCGATTTCATGTGTTTTCCCCGCAAAACGAATGATCTTGGCGGTTTTTCAAACCCACATGAAGACAGTTGTCGACTTCGAAGGGTCTTGGAGGCCGAACTGTTTATCCGGCATCACCGGTCGACCGTTACATTTTAGTTGTCCGATGATTCAAATTTTTCAAGTAAATCAACGGGTTGGCGGCACAATCTCTAATTCAGATCAAATTGACAGTGCCCGCCGTCATCAATATCCTACGCGCCATGCGTTTTTTCGTCCTACCAGCGTCCCTCCTGATTGCCGTCGCTGCCCACGCAGCTCCCCAACCACCGGACCGGTCCGACGAAGTCGGCCAACTGCTGGCCGAAAAGGGCCTGGTGGGGCAACTGAGGCAAGTCCGCCAGACCGTCACGGAGCGCACCTCCGACCTCGTGATGACTGCCATCGGTTTCCTCGGTGTTCCGTACCGCCGCGGCGGTAACTCGGAAGACACCGGCTTCGATTGCAGCGGCTTCGTGCGCGCCATGTACAACCAGACGGTCGGCCACATGCTGCCGCGCCGCGCGGAAGAACAGGCCGCCGCCACCGAGAAGATCGACCGCAGCGAGCTCAAGCCCGGCGACCTCGTGTTCTTCAACACCATGCGCCGCGCCTTCAGCCATGTCGGCATCTACGTCGGCGAAGGCAAGTTCATCCACTCGCCGCGCTCGGGCGCCCAGGTGCGCGTGGAAGACATGAACGGCAGCTACTGGAGCCGCCGCTTCGACGGCGCCCGCCGCGTGCTCGGCGGCGGATCGAACGACGAGATCCGCGCCGCCGCGGCGTCGGCTCGCACCGGCGACTGAACTCCCCTCCTTCGGCCCACTTCGCACTGGGGCCGGGACGAAAAAATCCCGCAGCCGCGGGATTTTTTCTTTGGGCGAAGGCCGCGAGGCGGCCTCCGATCGTTCAGCGCTTTTGCGGCGGCAAATCGGTGCAGGTGCCGTGCGCCACTTCCGCCGCCATGCCGATGCTCTCGCCCAGCGTGGGATGCGGATGGATGGTCTTGCCGATGTCGATCTCGTCGGCGCCCATCTCGATGGCCAGCGCGATCTCGCCGATCATGTCGCCGGCATGGGTGCCGACGATGCCGCCGCCGAGGATGCGGTGCGTCTCGGCGTCGAACAGCAGCTTGGTGAAGCCCTCGTCGCGGCCGTTGGCGATGGCGCGGCCCGAGGCGGTCCAGGGGAACAGGCCCTTCTTGACCTTCACGCCCTCGGCCTTGGCCTGGTCCTCGGTGAGGCCCACCCACGCCACCTCGGGGTCGGTGTAGGCCACGCTCGGGATCACGCGGGCATTGAAGGCCGCGCTCGCCAGTTCCTTGTCGCCCTTGAGCTCGCCCGCGATCACCTCGGCCGCCACGTGCGCCTCGTGCACCGCCTTGTGGGCCAGCATCGGCTGGCCGACGATGTCGCCGATGGCGAAGATGTGCGGCACGTTGGTGCGCATCTGGATGTCGACCGGGATGAAGCCGCGTTCGCCCACGGCCACGCCGGCCTTCTCGGCGCCGATCTTCTTGCCGTTGGGGCTGCGGCCCACGGCCTGCAGCACCAGGTCGTAGACCTGCGGTTCCTTGGGCGCGTTCTCGCCCTCGAAGGTGACCTTGATGCCCTCCTTCGTGGCCTCGGCGCCCACCGTCTTGGTCTTGAGCATGAGGTTGTCGAAGCGCGGCGCGTTCATCTTCTGCCAGACCTTCACCAGGTCGCGGTCGGCGCCCTGCATCAGGCCGTCGAGCATCTCGACCACGTCGAGGCGCGCGCCGAGCGAGGAATACACGGTGCCCATCTCGAGGCCGATGATGCCGCCGCCCAGGATCAGCATGCGCTTGGGATCGGTGCCGAGCTCGAGCGCGCCGGTGGAGTCGACCACGCGCGGGTCCTTCGGCATGAAGGGCAGGCTCACGGCCTGCGAACCGGCGGCGATGATGGCGCTGCGGAACTTCACGGTCTGCTTGCTGCCGGTGGTGTCCCAGCTCGTGCCCGAGGTCTCCTCGACCTCGATGTGATGCGGGTCGACGAAGTTGCCGACGCCGCGCAGCACCGTGACCTTGCGCATCTTGGCCATGGCCGTGAGGCCGCCCGTGAGCTTGCTCACCACCTTGTTCTTGTGGCCCAGCAGCTTGGCGCGGTCGACCGTGGGCGCGGCGAAGCTCACGCCGAGGTCGGCGAAGTGCTTGACCTCGTCCATCACCGAGGCCACGTGCAGCAGCGCCTTCGACGGGATGCAACCGACGTTGAGGCAGACGCCGCCGAGGGTGGCGTAGCGCTCGATCAGCACGACCTTCAGGCCGAGGTCGGCGGCGCGGAAGGCGGCCGAGTAGCCGCCGGGGCCGGCGCCGAGCACGATGACGTCGCATTCGACGTCGACCTTGC
>NZ_JBZAYE010000166.1:0-13042 GCF_058244205.1 Variovorax sp. 20P10.2.4 | reverse complement strand
GCGCGGTGGCGCGGCTGCTCATCAAGGTGCCGAGCAGCGCGATGCCGATCAGCATGCCGGCCTGGCGCAGCGCGTTCATCGTGGCCGAGGCCATGCCCGAGCGCTGCGCCGGCACCGAGGCGATCACCGCGGTGCTGGTGGCCGGCACCGCCAGCCCGGTGCCGGCGCCGAGCACCACGAACAGCAGCGCGAGCACCACGTAGGGCGTGTCGGCCGCCAGCAGCGTCATCGCGAGCATCGCGGCGCCGATCAGGCCGTAGCCCGCCACCATCAGCGCATGGACGCCATGGCGCCGCGACAGCCGGCCGAACTGCGAGGACACGATGCCGGTCGCGACGAACTGCGGCACCATGCGCCAGCCGGTGTCGGTGGCCGACCAGCCCTGCACCTGCTGCAGGAACAGCGAGAAGAAGAACAGGCTCGCGTAGGCCGAGAAGCCCAGCACGAAGGACGCGAAGTTGGTGACCGAGAAGCGCGCGTCGCGAAACAGGCCCAGCGGCAGCAGCGGCCGCTGCACGCGCGCCTCCACCGCCAGGAACAGCACGAGACCGAGCGCGGCCAGCGCCAGCGATACCGTGGTGCGCCCCGACAGCCAGCCGTGCTCGCCGGCCGCGATCAGCCCGAAGGTCAGCGCGCCGAGCCACAGCACGCTGAGCACCTGCCCCGCCGGATCGAGCGCCGCATGCTCGGGGTGCGAGGTCTCGCGGATGCCCCAGAGCCCCAGGCCCACGGTCAGCAGGCCGATCGGCAGATTGATCAGGAAGATGCTCTGCCAGCCCGTGTGGTCCACCAGCAGACCACCGAGCATCGGCCCGAGGATCAGCGAGATCGCGGTGAACGAGGACCAGCCGCCGATCACGCGCGCGCGGCTCGCCGGCTCGGGAAAGGCATGGGCCAGGATCGACAGCGCCCCCGGAATCAGCAGCGCGCCCGCGATGCCCTGCACCGCGCGGCCGGCCAGCAGCGTGCTCAGGCTGCCGGCCATCGCGCACATCGCCGAGCCGACGGTGAACACCACCACGCCGGCCAGCCAGGCGCGCTTGCGGCCGTAGCGGTCGCCGAGCGGTCCGGCCGACAGCATGAAGGCCGACAGGCACAGCGCGTAGATGTCGATCACCCACTGCAGGCCCGCGAGGTCGGTAGCGAGCGCGCGTTGCAGCGTGGGCAGCGCGACGTTGACGATGCTCACGTCGAGCGTGGCGATGAAGCTGCCGAGATAGACCGCGGCGACGAGCGCGAGCCGGCGGCGCGGATCGTCGATCGCCGCCCGGGATGGGGAGTCCATGGGACCGCCTTCGGGATTCGTTGAAGAGGCGGCGATACTGACTTCAAGTCACTATCTTGTCAATCAGATGAGAATTGATCTTATTTGGATCAGGGTCTCCCGGAAGGCGGCAGTGGCTTCGGCGCCGTTCAGTGCCCCTCCTCCCTCACCTTCAAGCCCCAGGTGGCGCGAGCACCGAGCGCCACCACCCCGCCCACGACCCAGAACACGCCGCCGATGCCGATCAGAGCACCCAGCGAGCCGAACAGCATCGGCATCGCCACGCTGGAGGCATTGATGGTCATCAGCCGCAGCCCCAGCGCCTCGCCATGGCGGCTGTGCGGCGTGATCTGGTGCAGCATGCTCATCACCATCGGCTGCACCGCGCCGAGCGCGAAGCCCAGCACCACCGAGCACACGCCCATGCTCAGGGCCGTCGGCAGCAGCGGATAGACCAGGAAGACGCCGACCGTGACCAGGGTCGAGACGAAGATCACGCTGCGCTCGGAGGCGCGCGAGGCGATCGCCGGCAGCACGATGCGGATCACGGCCGCCGCGATCGCGAAGGCGCCGAGGATCGAGCCGATCACCGAGGCGCTGATGCCGCGCTCGTGCCCCAGCACCGGCAGCACGAAGGCATGCACGTCCCAGCTCGAGGACTGCAGCCAGTTCACGAACAGCAGGCGGCGGAACATCGGTTCGCGCAGCAGGTCCCAGGCGCGCGTGGGCACCGCCCCGGGCAACGGCGGCGTGGGGGGCGGCTCGTGCGCGCCGCGCGCCATCAGCCAGCACAGGATGGGCAGCAGCGCCATGGCGGCGAAGCAGACGCGGAAGGCCAGCATGTCGGCGGCCGCGCGGCCCGCGTGGTCGATCAACAGCCCGGCCAGGAACGGGCCGACGAAGTTCGCCACCGCGGGCGCGATCGCGAGCCAGCTGAACACCCGCTTGAGCTCGGTCGGCGTGGTGGCCGAGCGGCCCACGTGGCGCTGCAGCGCGATCACGGTCGCGCCGGTGGCGCCGCCGGTCAGCAGCGCCGCCACGCACATGGCCGGAAAGACCGGGAATGCCCAGACCAGCCCCGCGCCGAGCGAGGCCGCGATCACCGACAGCAGCAGCGGCCGCTTGAAGCCGTGGCGGTCGGCGAAGCGCCCGGCCGGCAGCGCGAGGAAGACCTGGGTCAGCGCGAACAGCGCGATCAGCACGCCGACGGCCGCCGCGCTGTAGCCCTGCTGCAGCGCCAGCAGCGGCGTGGCCAGTCGCATGCCGGCCATGGTGGCGTGGAGGCAGACCTGCGCGCCGATGACGCGCAGCAGTTCGCTGCCCTTCACGGCTTGCAGCCGCTGTCGGGATCGGCGTCGATGCCTTCGGTGCCCGCGGCCAGCGGCGGCAGCAGCGCCTGCGCCTGGCCCTCGGGCAGCGCCTCGACCTTGCGCAGCGCCAGGCGCATCTGCCTGGCGCGCGTATCGGCCTTGTCGAGCGTGTCGGAGGCTTTCGCCACCTGTTCCTTCACGCGCTCGACCCACTCGCCATAGCGCTCGAACTCGGTCTTGACCGCGCCCAGCACCTTCCAGACCTCGGAGGCCTGGCGCTCGAGCGCCAGCGTGCGAAAGCCCATGTGCAGGCTGTTGAGCATCGCGAGCAAGGTGGTCGGGCCGGCCAGCGTTACGCGATGCTGGCGCTGGATCGCGTCCATCAGGCCCGGACGCCGCAGCACCTCGGCATAGAGGCTCTCGACCGGCAGGAAGAGGATCGCGAAATCGGTGGTGTGCGGCGCCGCGAGGTAGCTCTCGGCGATGGACTTGGCCTCGGCGCGGATGCGCGCCTCGAGCGCCTTGGCGGCGAGCTCGGCGGCCACCGCGTCGGCCTGCTCGTGGGCCTCGATCAGGCGCTCGTAGTCGTCGCGCGGAAACTTGGCGTCGATCGGCAGCCAGACCGGCGCGCCCTCGTCGCCGCGGCCCGGGAAGCGGATCGCGAAGTCCACCCGCTGCCCGCTGCGCGGCTTGGTCTCGACCTGGCGCGCGTACTGCTCGGGCGTGAGCACCTGCTCGAGCAGCGCCTCGAGCTGCACCTCGCCGAAGATGCCGCGCGTCTTCACGTTGGTCAGCACGCGCTGCAGGCTGCCGACACCGACCGCCAGCGTCTGCATCTCGCCCAGTCCCTTGTGCACCTGCTCGAGCCGCTCGGCCACCTGCCGGAAGCTCTCGCCGAGGCGCGCCTCGAGCGTGCTCTGCAGCTTCTCGTCGACGGTCTTGCGCATCTCGTCGAGCTTGGCTGCGTTGCCCTGCTGCAGCTGGGTGAGCTGGCTTTCCATCGTGGCGCGCACCTCGGCGAGGCGGCGCGCGTTCGATTCCGACAGGCCCTGCAGCTGCGACGCCAGCGTGTCGGCCAGCGTCTTCTGCAGCGTGGCGAGCTGCAGCGCGAAGGCATCGAGCTGGGCGTTCTGCGTACGCGTGGCCTCGGCGCCCTGCATCACCAGCGATTGCTGGAAGGTGGCGAAGGCCTGCGCGGTTTCCTGCCGTCCGCCGCGCGAACTCTCCGCGATCTCGCGGCGCAGCTCGCGCTCGGTGCGCTCGTTGGCGGCGAGCAGCTCGCCATGATCGGGCGGCGGCGGCCGGCGGGCCAGCAGCCAGACGAGGAGCACGAGCTGGATGACGGCCACGACCGCCAGGGCCAGAAGAATCAAGTCGGTGAGTTCCAAGGGGATCGCGGGGCGCTTTCTTTTCTTTTTTGTTCGGCGGAGATGGCTTACCTGGCGGCCACCGGCGTGACCGGCGTCAGCGGGCCCTTGCCCGTGAAGAAGGCGATCAGGTTGTCGGCCGCGAGCCCGGCCATGGCCTTGCGCGTGGGTACCGTGGCGCTCGCGATGTGCGGCGTGAGCACGACGTTGGGCACGGTCAGCAGGTCGGGATGGACCTTGGGCTCGCCCTCGAACACGTCGAGCCCCGCGGCGGCGATGCGCTGCTCGCGCAGTGCCACGGCCAGCGCCGCGTCGTCGACGATGCCGCCGCGCGCGATGTTCACCAGGGTCGCGGTGGGCTTCATCAGCGCGAGCTCGGCCGCGCCGATGGTGTGGTGCGAGGCGGCCGAGTACGGCACCACCAGCACCACGTGGTCGGCGGTCTTGAGCAGCTCTTCCTTGCTCGCGTAGGTGGCCTTGCATTCGGCCTCGAGCGAGGCGTCGAGCCGCGAACGGTTGTGATAGATCACCTTCATGCCGAAGCCGTGCGCGCCGCGCTTCGCGATGCCCTGCCCGATGCGGCCCATGCCGATGATGCCCAGCGTGGCGCCGTGGATGTCGGAGCCCGCGAACATGTCGAAGCTCCACTTCTGCCACTTGCCGGCGCGCAGGAAATGCTCGCTCTCGGCGATGCGGCGCGCGGTGGCCATCAGCAGCGCGAAGCCGAAGTCGGCGGTGGTCTCGGTCAGCACGTCGGGCGCGTTGGTGCCGACCACGCCGCGCGCGGCCATCGCGTCGACGTCGAAGTTGTTGTAGCCCACGGCCATGTTGGCGCAGATCTTCAGGTCGGGGCAGGCGTCGAGCAGCGCCGCGTCGATGCGCTCGCTGCCGGTGGTGAAGGCGCCCTGCTTGCCCTGCAGCTTCGCGGCGAGTTGTTCCCTGGTCCAGCTCTCGTCGGACTGGTTCGACTCGATCTCGAAATGCTGCGCCAGGCGCTCGAGGGTCTCGGGGAAGATCGCGCGGGCGACCAGGATCTTGGGCTTGCTCATGGGCTTTGTCTCGCTAGCGGAAGAAAAGGAAGGTGGAGAGGACGAACAGCGGCAGCAGGATGGCCATCGACCAGGCCATGTAGCCGAAGAAGCTCGGCATGCGCACGCCGCGACTCTCGGCGATGGCCTTGACCATCAGGTTGGGCGCATTGCCGATGTAGGTGTTGGCGCCCATGAAGACCGCGCCGGCCGAGATGGCCGCGAGCGTGGTCGCGTAGGTGGTCATCAGCGCCGCGGGATCGCCGCCCGCGGTGTTGAAGAACACCAGGTAGGTCGGCGCGTTGTCGAGGAAGGAACTGAGCGCGCCCGTGGCCCAGAAGTACATCGCGGGATCGGGCTGGCCGTCGGGCCGCGTGACCGCCGAGACGACCGCGCCGAACGGTCCCTGCGTGCCGGCCTTGAGCATCGCGATCACCGGGATGATGGTCAGGAAGATGCCCGCGAACAGCTTGGCAACCTCGGCCATCGGACCCCATTCGAACTGGTTGGCCTGGTGCACCGACTTCGCCGTGATCTTCAGCGAGACCAGCGTGATGGCGATCAGTCCGGCATCGCGCAGCAGCCCCGGCAGGCCGACCTCGGTGCCGGCCACGTCGAAGTGCACGCCGGACTTCCAGAAGCCGCTCATGAGCACCAACGCCACCACGCCCGCGAGCAGCCAGAAGTTGGCGGCGCCGTCGAAGCCGATGCCGCGCGTGTCGGGCGTGGGGTCGACCGGCAGGATGCCTTCCTTGCGGTAGTAGTGGCGGTCGATCAGGTAGAACAGGACCAGCAGCACGCCGAGCACGAACATCGTGTCGGGCAGGATGTTGCGCGCGGTCCAGAAGAAGTCCACGCCCTTGAGGAAGCCGAGGAACAGCGGTGGATCGCCGAGCGGCGTGAGCGAGCCGCCCACATTCGAGACGATGAAGATGAAGAACACGATCACGTGCACCCGGTGCACGCGGTCGTCGTTGGCGCGGATCAGCGGGCGGATCAGCAGCATCGACGCGCCGGTGGTGCCCATGAAGCTCGCGAGCACCGCGCCGATCGCGAGGATGGCGGTGTTGAGCCCCGGCGAGCCGCGCAGGTTGCCGCGGATGTGGATGCCGCCGGCCACCGTGAACAGCGCGGTCAGCAGCAGGATGAACGGGATGTACTCGGCCACCAGCGCATGCACCAGTTGCCCGGCCGCGAGCGCTGCGCCGAAGGTGGCGGCGAAGGGCAGCAGAAAGGCCAGCGCCCAGGCGGCCGCGACCTTGCCGTAGTGGTGATGCCAGAAGGCCGGCGCCAGCAGCGGCAGCAAGGCGATCGACAGCAGGATGCCCGCGAAGGGCACGCCCCACAGCGGCGAGATCGTGCTGCCGTCGAAGTCCGCCGCCAAGACCAGGCCGGGAGCGAGCAACGCCAGCGTCGCCAGCGCCATCGACACCGCGGGGCGCATCGTGGTCTTCATGGGGCCGTACCGTACCAGAGCCCCCGGTTCCGTCGCCGGAATCCGCATCAGGCGGCAGGCTGCTCGATCTCGAACACCTGGCGCAGGTAGGCCAGGTATTTCTCGTCCTCGCACATGTTCTTCGACGGGGTGTCCGAGAGCTTGGCCACCGGCTGGTCGTTGCAGCGGATCATCTTGATCACGATCTGCAGCGGCTCGTAGCCCAGGTCGTTGGTGAGGTTGGTGCCGATGCCGAAGGCCAGCTGACAGCGGCCGCGGAACTGCTGGTAGAGCTCGATGGTGCGCGGCACCGTGAGGCCGTCGCTGAAGATCAGTGTCTTGGTGCGCGGGTCGACGCGGTTCGCGAGGTAGTGCGCGATCATGCGCTCGCCCCACTGGAACGGATCGCCGCTGTCGTGGCGCGCGCCGTCGAACAGCTTGCAGAAGTACAGGTCGAAGTCGCGCAGGAAGGCGCTCATGCCGTAGACGTCGGACAGCGCGATGCCCAGGTCGCCGCGGTATTCGCGCGCCCAGCTCTCGAAGCCGAAGATCTGGCTGTCGCGCAGCCGCGGGCCCAGCGCCTGGCAGGCCTGCAGGTATTCGTGCGCCATGGTGCCCAGCGGAATCAGCCCGAGCTTCATCGCGTAGAGCACGTTGCTGGTGCCCGCGAGCTGCGGCAGCCGGCCGCCGGGCTGCGAGCTCGAGGGCGGCGAGGTCACCGCGCCGAGCCGCGCGTTGAGGGTGCGCAGCACCTCCTCGTGCCAGTCCTTCGAGAAGCGGCGCCGCGTGCCGTAGTCGGCGATCTTGAGGTCGCCGAGGCCGGCCTCCTGCAGCTGCGCGATCTTGATCTCGAGCCGGCGGCGGCCCTCGTCGAGGTCGGGGCGCTTCTGCGTGTTGCGGAAGTAGACCTCGTTGACGATCGCCAGCACCGGGATCTCGAACAGGATGGTGTGCAGCCACGGGCCCTGGATGCGGATCTCGAGCTCGCCCGAGGGCTGGGGAATGATGTTGATGTACTTCTCGTTGAGCCGGAACAGCCCGAGGAAGTCGATGAAGTCGCTCTTGATGAAGCGCATCGAGCGCAGGTAGGCCAGTTCGGCATCGCGGAACTGCAGCGAGCAGAGGCTGCGCACCTCCTCGCGGATCTGGCTGGCGAACTGCGCGAGGTCGACGCCGGGGTTGCGGCACTTGAAGCGGTACTCGACGCGTGCCCCCGGGAAGTGATGCAGCACGACCTGCATCATGGTGAACTTGTAGAGGTCGGTGTCGAGCAGGCTGTGAATGATCATGGTGCGGCGCGCGTTGTCTCTCTGTCGTCCCGGCCCGAAGTTTTTCGGGCGCCGCTCGATTATCACGGCCCCCGTCGGCCTGTGCCTACGGACCCTGCACTGCACGTCCTACCGCTGGGGTGAATGCACCTGTAGACAGTGCTTTTCACGGCGGCGAAATGGCCCGCCGAATCAACCTCTCAAGGAGATTCGCATGAACAAGGACACCATCGAAGGCAACTGGAAGCAGCTCAAGGGCAAGGTCAAGGAGCAATGGGGCAAGCTGACCGACGACGACTTCGACGTCATCGCCGGCAAGCGCGACCAGCTGCTGGGCCGCATCCAGGAACGCCACGGCATCAGCCGGGACGAGGCCGAGAAGCAGGTCAAGGAGTGGGAATCGCGCGACGGCCGCACGCCGGACGCGCTCTGGTTCGAACGCTACTGAGGTCCTGACTTCCGCTTTCCCTCATCCATCGACTAGGAGAACTCCAAAATGAAAAAACACCTGCTCATGCTCGCGCTCGCCTCCACCTGCTTCGTCGCCACCCAGGCCGGCGCCCAGATGAACAAGGACGAGCACAAGGTCGCCAAGGAAAAGATCGAGGCCGACTACAAGGTCGCCAAGACCCAGTGCGACACGCTGAAGGACAACGCCAAGGACGTCTGCCAGAAGGAAGCCAAGGGCAAGGAGAACGTCGCCAAGGCCGAGCTCGAACAGCAGTTCAAGCCCAGCGACAGCAACGCCCGCAAGGTGGCCGAGGAAAAGGTGAAGGCCACCTATGAAGTCGCGAAGGAAAAGTGCGACGACCAGACCGGCGATGCCAAGTCCGCCTGCGTGAAGCAGGCCAAGGCCGACGAGGACAAGGGCAAGGCCGACATCAAGGCGATGGCCAAGAAGTAAGCCGCTTCACTTACCTCGCAACGACGGCGCCTTCAGGGCGCCGTTTCTCTTGGGTTCAGGCCCGCAGCGAATCGACCACACGCTGCAGCGCCTCGGGCAGCGGCACCGGCCGCTGGGTCGTGCGGTCGACGTAGACATGCACGAAATGCCCCTGGGCCGCCGCGGTATCGGCGCCCTGCGCGAACAGGCCGACCTCGTAGCGCACGCTGGAACGGCCGGCCTGCGCCACGCGGATGCCGGCCTCGACGGTCTGCGGGAAGGCCAGCGGCGCGAAGTAGTTGCACTGCGTCTCGACCACGAAGCCGATGGTCGAGCCCTGGTGGATGTCGAGGGCGCCACGCTCGATCAGCAGCGCGTTCACCGCCGTGTCGAACCAGCTGTAGTAGACGACGTTGTTGACGTGGCCGTACATGTCGTTGTCCATCCAGCGCGTGGGAATGCTGCGGAAGACGGGGTAGCTGGCGCGCGATTGCGGCACGGGCTTGGGGCTGGGAGAGGCAGGCGTCGTCATCGCGCGAGATTCTGCCAGCGGCCCTCGCCGGCTCCAGGCGACTGCGCGACACCCGCGGCCGCCATCGCGTTTCAAGGCCGGTCGGCCCGGTTTAGAAAGCCGCTTCTAAATTGCTGCAAAGCAACAAAAACCACTTGCCCGGAGATTTCAGCTGCCTATACTTGAGCCCATGCTGCACCGCAACAAAGCCGACGAGGCGC
Source organism: Variovorax sp. 20P10.2.4 (assembly GCF_058244205.1). Classification (NCBI taxonomy): domain Bacteria; kingdom Pseudomonadati; phylum Pseudomonadota; class Betaproteobacteria; order Burkholderiales; family Comamonadaceae; genus Variovorax; species Variovorax sp. 20P10.2.4. The sequence goes on along the minus strand of NZ_JBZAYE010000166.1, from coordinate 3,755 downwards.
AGCGCAACGTGAATAGACCAACCATCATCCCTTTCGGAGATTCCAAATGGCCCTGACCGCTGACCAGATCCTCGCCGCCCAAAAAGCCAACCTCGAAACCCTGTTCGGCCTGACCACCAAGGCATTCGAAGGCGTCGAGAAGCTCGTCGAACTCAACGTGACCGCCTCCAAGGCCGCCCTGTCCGAAGCCGCCACCACCGCCCAGGCCGCCCTGAGCGTGAAGGACGCGCAAGAACTGCTGACGCTGCAAGCCAGCCTGTTCCAGCCCCTGGCCGAGAAGACCGCCGCCTACAGCCGTCACCTGTACGAAATCGCCCAAGGCACCGGCGCCGAATTCACCAAGGCCTTCGAATCGAAGGCCAGCGAAGCCCAGCAAGCCTTCGTCGGCCTGGTCGACAGCGCCTCGAAGAACGCTCCCGCCGGTTCGGAAACCGCCGTCGCCGTGCTGAAGAGCGCCGTCGCCGCCGCCAACAACGCTTTCGAATCGGTGCAAAAGGCCGTCAAGCAAGCGTCGGACGTCGCCGAAGCCAACTTCAACGCCGTGTCCACGCAAGCCGTCGCCGCTGCCAAGACCGCGACCGCTTCGTCGCGTAAGCGCTAAGCCGCCGACCACCACCAGTTGTCTCCTTGGGTCCTCACGGATCCAATTCAGGGCCTCGTCTTCGGACGGGGCCTTTTTTTTATGCGCGCGCCGAAACCGCCTCACGCCGGGCCGTCTTCGATAATGCAAGGCTTTTCTTCCTCAGGAGACTCCTACATGCAGATCGACGGCAAGGTTTTCATCGTGACCGGTGGCGCTTCGGGCCTCGGCGAAGGCGCGGCACGCATGCTGGCCGGCAACGGCGCCAAGGTCGTCATTGCCGACATGCAGGCCGACAAGGGCGAAGCCGTCGCACGCGACATCGGCGGCGTGTTCGTGAAGTGCGACGTGAGCCAGGAAGCCGACGGCCAGGCCGCGGTGGCGGCCGCGCTGCAGCTCGGCAAGCTGGTCGGCCTGATCAACTGCGCCGGCATCGCGCCGGCCGAGAAGACCGTGGGCAAGAACGGCCCGCACGCGCTGGCGGTGTTCAGCAAGACCGTCACGGTCAACCTGATCGGCAGCTTCAACATGATCCGGCTGGCCGCCGACGCCATGAGCAAGAACGAGCCCGAAGCCACGGGCGAGCGCGGCGTGCTGATCTCGACCGCCTCGGTCGCGGCCTACGACGGCCAGATCGGCCAGGCCGCCTACAGCGCCTCGAAGGGCGGCGTGGTCGGCATGACGCTGCCGATCGCGCGCGACCTGGCGCGCAACGGCATCCGCAACATGACGATCGCCCCCGGCATCTTCGGCACGCCGATGCTGTTCGGCATGCCGCAGGAAGTGCAGGACGCGCTGGCCGCCAGCGTGCCCTTCCCCTCGCGCCTGGGCACCCCGGCCGACTACGCGAAGCTGGCCAAGCACATCATCGAGAACGACATGCTCAACGGCGAAGTGATTCGCCTGGACGGAGCGATTCGACTCCCGCCCCGCTGAGCGGCGCACGCGGCGGCTTGGCGCTGCCGGTGCGGTCCAGGCGCTCGTAGTTCGCGATCACCTGGGCGCCCAGCAGCACCAGCGTGGCCGCGATCTCCAGGCTCAGCAGCACCACGATCGCCGTGGTCAGCGAGCCGTAGACCACGTTCACCTGCGACAGCGTCGAGAAATACCAGATCAGGATCCGCCGCGTGGCCTCCCACAGCAGCGCGGCGGTGATGCCGCCCAGCAGCGCATGGCGCAGCGACATGCGCCCGGCCGGCATCACGAGGTAGAGCGAGGTCAGCATGAAGATCTCGCCGCCCAGCCCCAGCAGGTACAGCAGCAGCCCCGACACGCCCGACAGCGACCAGCTGCGCCCGAGCAGGTCGACGCTCTCCTGCCCCACGAGCTGCAGCGCGCCCGACACCAGCGTGACCAGCAGCAGCCCCACGCACAGGCACAGGATGTAGACGTAGGGCATGGCCACCGACACCAGGAAATGGCGTTTGTGGTCGGCCTTGCGGTGGTGGAAGATCACCGCCATCGCGCTCTCGAGCACGCTGAAGGCCAGCGAGCTGAAGAACACCATGGTCACCAGCAGCACCGGCCCGAGCACGTCGCGGTGATCGAGGAAGCTCGAGAGCTCGGCCACGATGGCCTTCGACTGCCCCGGCAGCAGCCATTCGAGGTAGCGGCCGATGGTGCGCAGCAGCTCGGCCTGGTCGATCACGTGCGACAGCGCGATCACGCTGACGATCAGCAGCGGCACGATCGACAGCAGCGCGTAATAGGCCACGGCACCGGCCAGCAGCAGCCCCTGGTTGGCGCGGAACTCCTTCAGGGCGTCCCAGCCGAAGCGAAGCGGGTGGCGCAGCAGCGGGGCGGCGTGTTTCAGCGGATTGATCGTCGTCATGCGGGCGGGGTGGTCGGTCGCCGCCAGTATGCCGTCGGGTCGCGGGGGACCCGCGGCTTGCGTATGATTTGCCGCTCCCCGCCTACATGACCATCCCCGCTTCATTCATCCAGGAACTCATCGCGCGCGCCGACGTGGTGGAAATCGTCGGCCGCTACGTGCAGCTCAAGAAGGCCGGCGCCAATTTCATGGGGCTGTGCCCCTTCCACGGCGAGAAATCGCCCTCCTTCTCGGTCAGCCCGACCAAGCAGTTCTATCACTGCTTCGGCTGCGGCGCCCACGGCAACGCCATCGGTTTCCTCATGGAGCATGCCGGCATGGGCTTCGTGGAGGCCGTGCACGACCTCGCGGGCCAGTACGGCCTGCAGGTGCCGGAAGACGACGCCTCGCCGGCCGAACGCGCGCGCGCCGCCAGCCAGCGCCAGAAGCAGGCCACGCTGACCGACGTGCTCGAGAAGGCCGGCGACGCCTTCCGCAAGCACCTGCGCCAGGCGCCCGGCGCCATCGACTACCTGAAGGGCCGCGGCGTCTCGGGCGAGATCGCCAAGCAGTTCGGCATCGGCTACGCGCCGCCGGGCTGGCGCACGCTCGCGGGTGTGTTCCCCGACTACGAGGACCCGCTGCTGGCCGAAAGCGGCCTGGTGATCGTCAACACCGAGGACGGCCAGGTCGAGGCCAGCGAGGCCAAGCGCTACGACCGCTTCCGCGACCGGGTGATGTTCCCGATCCGCAACGTCAAGGGCGAATGCATCGGCTTCGGCGGCCGGGTGCTCGGCGACGAGAAGCCCAAGTACCTGAATTCGCCCGAAACCCCGGTCTTCAGCAAGGGCCGCGAGCTCTATGGCCTCTACGAGGCCCGCGCGGCGTTCCGCGACCGCGGCTACGCGCTGGTGACCGAGGGCTACATGGACGTGGTGGCGCTGGCCCAGCTCGGCTTCCCGAATGCGGTGGCCACGCTGGGCACGGCCTGCACCACCGAGCACGTGCAGAAGCTGTTCCGCTTCACCGAGTCGGTGGTGTTCAGCTTCGACGGCGACGCCGCCGGCCGCCGCGCGGCGCGCAAGGCGCTCGACGGCGCCATGCCCTATGCCACCGACACGCGCAGCATCAAGTTCCTGTTCCTGCCGGCCGAGCACGATCCCGACAGCTTCATCCGCGAGTTCGGCGCCGAGGCCTTCGCGCGCTTCGTGCAGGAGGCCACGCCGCTGTCGCGCTTCATGATCGAGGCCGCGCGCGAGGGCTGCGACCTCGGCACCGCCGAGGGCCGTGCCCACATGAGCAGCAACGTGCGCCCGCTGTGGAGCGCGCTGCCCGACGGCGCGCTCAAGCGGCAGCTGCTGAGCG
>NZ_JBZAYE010000165.1:0-13050 GCF_058244205.1 Variovorax sp. 20P10.2.4 | reverse complement strand
ACCGCCGGCTCCTGGCCGTCGAAGGGCGCGCCGATCAGGAACAGCGGGCGCGGCGCGTCGGGGCGCTGCCAGCCGGCCCAGGGGCGGCTGTCGTCGCGAAAGCGCAGCGCATGGCCGAGCTCGGCCATGAGGGCGGCATGGAAGCCGAAGGCGCGCTCGAAGTCGCTCACGCCGAGGAATACGTGGGAAAGCATGGCGGCAGGCCCGGGAAGCGAGGGGGACGGCTATCGTGCCTCAAGGGCCGCGCTATCCCGGCCGGTTGTTACGGCGTGAAACACCGGCCAACAGCCCGGTAAGATCGCCGGACTGGCCGGAACGCCGTTCCGGCCGCCGGCTCCACCCGCACCCTCATCCATGGTTTTGGCCCGCTACCGAAGAAAAGGCGCTGCCTGATGGCGACTGCCGCCTCGATCACCAGCCTCACGCCCGTGCCGGCCTCCGCCGACGAGGCCGAGGCCTGGGTGCGCGGCGAGCTGATCCGCAGCCTGATGCGCTCGGCGCGCGGTTCCTACCTCGTGTCGGGCACCTTGATGGTCGGGATGGCGGCGCTCAACTGGTCGGCGCTGCCGCGCTGGGAGGTGCTGACCTGGCTCACCGCCGGCCTGATCTCGATGGCCTGCCGGGCCTGGGCTGCGCGCGTGTACGCGGTGCGCTACGTCGGGCGCAGCGCGCTGGCGCAGCAGCAGTACGCCGACCGCTATGCCTTCGTCTGGACCGCCAGCGCCTTCGTCTGGGGCCTGTCGGTGCTGCTGTTCTTCGAGCGCGTGCCGCAGGTCAACCAGTTCATCAGCTGGCTGGTGATCGCGGGCGTGGCGACCTCGCCGCTCAACGGGTTGGCGCTGCACCCGCCGCTGCTCAAGCGCTTCGTCAACACGCTGTTCGCCACCGTGCTCGGCTCGGTGCTGGTGCGGCTGGTGGTCATCAACCTCGAGCATCCGCAGTTCCAGTACGGCTTCCTGCTGCCGATCCTGCCCACGCTGCACTGGTACCTGCTGCTGCGCGCCGGCCATCACATCCACGAGACCGCGCGCAACAGCCTGGAGCTGCTGTTCCACAACCACATCCTGATCAAGTCGCTGACCCAGCAGCGGCAGGCGGCGGTGGCGGCCGTGGCGATGAAGAACCGTTTCCTCGCGAGCGCCGCGCACGACATGCGCCAGCCGGTGCTGGCGCTGTCGCTGTACGCCGACTGGCTGCGCAACGAGCCCGAGCTGGTGCTCGAGCTGGCGCCGAAGATCGTGCGCGCCACCCATGCGGTCAATGCGCTGTTCGATTCCATGTTCGACCTCGCGCGCATCGACTCGGGCCAGGTGCGGCTGCACATCGAGCGCGTGGACATCGCCGAGCTGCTGCAGGACCTCGAGCTGCAGTACCGCCCCGTGGCCGAGAGCAAGGGGCTCGATTTCCGCGTCCACGTGACCGAGGGCAGCTTCCTCACCGACCCGATCCGGGTGCGCCGCATGATCGGCAACCTGCTGGCCAATGCGATCAAGTACACGCCCGAGGGCGGCGTGCTGCTGGCCTCGCGCCGCACCCGCGAGGGCATGCGCGTGGAGGTCTGGGACACCGGCATCGGCATCGCGCCCGAGCACCTGCGCGACGTGTTCCTCGAGTTCTACAAGGTGGCCGACCATGCCGGCACCTCCGACGGCTTCGGCCTCGGCCTGGCGATCGTCGCGCGCCTGTCGCACGTGCTGGGCCACCCGGTCAGCGTGCGCTCGCGCCTGGGCAGCGGCAGCGTGTTCCGCGTGGCGCTGCACGATGCGGACGAGGCGGTGGCGCAGGCGCGGGTGAGCGCGGCGGTCGGTTGAGGCGCCGCGTCGGCGGGCCGACCTAGGGATTTGGCGCAGGGCCGATGGCCCCGCCGCTGTTATCTTCCCCGCCATCTCGAAACGGAACCGCAGAGCCGCATCCAGCAGGCCGGTTCCGTTCTTTCAAGACAGGGCACGGGAGGGCCCGCAGAGATGATCCACAAGTTCAGATACGCCGTGGGAGCGGCCTTGGTCGCGATGCTGTGCGCATGCGGTGGCGGAGGCGGCGGTGGTTCCGCCGGTTTCGCTTTCCTGCCGCCGGTTGCTCCGCCCGCGACGGGCGGGCCTTCCGGTCCGTCCGGCCCCTCGGAACCCGAAACCCCCACGCCCATCGACAACGCGCCGCCGGTCGCCGCGGCCGCGAAGGCTTCGGCGGGCACGCTGGGGCTGGTTGCCACGCTCGACGGCAGCGGCAGCAAGGCGGCGCAGGGGCGGTCGCTCAGCTATGCCTGGATGCTGCAGTCCAAGCCGCTGGGCAGCCAGGCGGTGCTGGCCGATGCGAATGGGGCGAAGCCGTCGCTGCTGCTCGACGAGCAAGGCGACTATGTCGTGCGGCTGGTGGTGAACGATGGCGTGAAGGACAGCGAGCCGGCGTACATCACCGTCACGCCCGTGCTGCCCACCGCTACAGGTCCGTTGTTCAAGTTCGCGCTGATCGAAACCGTCGCCGCGGTCGATCCGGGCCGATCGGGCTCGTACTCGGACTGCCAGGCCTGGCGCGCTGGAGACCATGTACGCGACTTCTGGCCGGTCGACGTCAACGCGAGAGATTGCAACAGGGTAGGAAGCCTTCCATCCGATTTCGAGGTGCGGTCGCGCGGGCTCGGCAGCCTGTTCGGGCTCGAGCCCGAGCGTTTGCCCGTCTTTGTTTCCACGGCCCTGGGAACGCCCAGGCTGGGCGTGTTTCCAGCGGATGCACCGGCGACGCCGGTCAGCACGAGCTATGAAATTTCGCCGGACATCGTTGCGCTGGCACGCACGCCATTCGGCAAGAGCACGGGCGCGTCGCTCTACTTCTCGCTCAACGGCAATCGGATGGTCTACCTGCCCGACGATCCGCGAGTTCTGCCGGTGCGTCCAAAGGCGCGCTATCGGATCGTGGGGGCGGTGCTGCCCGAGAACGCGCCCGAGGGCTGGGAAGCTGCCGTGGAGATCACGGTCCGGTTGCGCGTGAATGCCAGCGATCTCCTCACGCCGGTCGCGAGCTTCGACGTCTACTCGAAGCGCTTCAGTGCGGATTTCTCGGAGGACGTGATGCTCGATCTCAACGCGGCTGTCTATCCGCAAGCAGCCGGGGCGACGCAAGCGAGCTATCTTCTCGAGGTGACGCAGCAGGTGGCCTACCAGCGCAAGGCGCTGCCTTGAGGCCGGAACCGATCCCGCCCCGCGCCTGAAAAGAAAAAGCCGCGCCCAGGGGCGCGGCTCGTTCACTGCACTGCCGCCAGGGCCTCAGCCCGACAGCAACCCGTTCGTGCGCGCGTAGTGCAGCGCCTGCGTGCGGCTCTTCACGCCGAGGCGGCGGAACAGGCGCCACAGGTGCACCTTCACCGTGTGCTCGCTGATCTCGAGGTCGGTGGCGATGTCGCGGTTGCTCATGCCCTTGTCGAGCATGGCGATCAGCTGGGTCTGGCGCTTCGAGAGCTTGCTGTTGCTCGCCAGCGGTGGCTCGTCGGTTTCTTCCGAGCCGGCCATCAGCAGGCCGCGCAGGGCCGCCGCCAGCTCGGCCGAGCTGGCCGACTTCTCGATGTAGGTGTCGGCACCGGCTTCGATGCAGGCGTCTTCCATGTCGGCCGAGGGCGCCGCCGAATAGACGGCGATCGGCACGTTGGGATAGACCTGCTTGACCGCGATCACGCCCGAAACGCCGTTGGTGTCGGGCAGCTTCAGGTCGAGACAGAAGAGCGTGGGCGCTCCGCGCTGCGCGACGGAACTCGCGAGCTTGTCGAGCCGTTCGAGCTCGACGATGTTCTCGGCCGGACGAAGGCGCCGCAGGACCATCACGATCGCGTCGCGCATCAGGGGGTGGTCGTCGATGACATATATGCTCATGTTTTCTTCCTTTGTGATCGCACCGTCTTCTCTCTTCACGTCCACCGGCGGATGGGCCGATGGCGGTTGCCGGATCATCCGCCCTTGGTGGTGGCGGTGGCCTCCGACAGTGCCTCCAGCGCCTCGCTCGCGGCGCGCAATCCTTCATCCGTGGCGATCGGCTCGAGCCGATCCGCATAAGTCGTCAAGGCCGCGCCGCGCTGCTCCTGCAGCGCCGCGATGGTACGGCCGGCCTCCTGCGGCGAGGCGAATGCTCGGCTCTGCAGCAGGGTTTCGCCGCTCGCGTCGAGCAGCTTGAAATAGAACATCCCGTCGCGTTCGCGGTACTGCTTGAAGCCGGCCTTGCCAGCCCCCTTGCCGCCCTTGCGCGCCTTGGCGCCATCGCCCGCGTCGGCCAGGTTGCGCAGGCCGACGGCATGGCGCAGCCGCGTCATGAACGGACGCGACAGCGCGCGCGCCTTGTCGGCACCGACGAGCAGCGTGCGCTCGATCTGCGCCGGGTCGGCCATCAGCGCCTCGTAGCGCTCGCGCAGCGGTGCCACCTCGCGGTCGATGCGCTCGAACAGCACCTGCTTGGCATCGCCCCAGGCGATGCCCTCGGCGTAGGACTTGCGCAGCGCTTCCGTTTCGTCGGCGCTCGCGAAGGCCTGGTAGATCTGGAACAGCGCCGAGCCCTCGGTCTCCTTGGGCTCGCCGGGCGCGCGCGAGTCGGTCACGATGCTCGCGATCTGCTTTTGCAGCTGGGCGCGCGGCGTGAACAACGGGATCGTGTTGTTGTAGCTCTTGCTCATCTTGCGGCCGTCGAGGCCGGGCAGGGTGGCGACGGCCTCGTCGATCTCGGCGTCCGGCAGCGTGAAGTGATCGCCATAGAGGTGGTTGAAGCGCTGCGCCATGTCGCGCGCCATCTCGATGTGCTGCACCTGGTCGCGGCCCACGGGCACCTTGTGGGCGTTGAACATCAGGATGTCCGCGCCCATCAGCACCGGGTACATGAACAGGCCCGCCGTGACGTCGGCATCGACGTCCTCGCCCTTGGCCGTGTTCTTGTCGACCTGGGCCTTGTAGGCATGGGCGCGGTTGAGGATGCCCTTGCCGGTGACGCAGGTCAGGAACCAGGTGAGCTCGGGGATCTCGCCGATGTCGGACTGGCGGTAGAAGGTGACGCGCTCGGGATCGAGCCCGCAGGCCAGCCAGCTGGCGGCGATCTCCAGCGTGGAGCGCTGGATCTTCGCGGGCTCCTGCACCTTGATGAGGGCGTGGTAGTCGGCCAGGAAGAAGTAGCTCTCGACGCCGGGCGCGACGCTCTGGCGCACCGAATGGCGGATCGAGCCGACGTAGTTGCCGAGATGGGGCGTGCCGGAGGGCGTGATGCCGGTGAGGACGCGCAGCGGGGAAGGGGAGGACGAAGCCATGGTCGGAACTGGAAACTAACGCAACATCAACGCAACAGGGCCTGCAGCGGCCCGATCAGCAGATCGAGCACTTCGTAGCCCACGCTCATCAGCGGCATCAGCCAGAACTTGCTGACGATGCCCGCGAGCACCAGGCCCATCACGATGAAGAAACCGTAGGGCTCGATGCGAGCGAGGAAATTCTGCGCCGGCCCGTTGGGCAGCAGCCCGGCCAGCACGCGGCCGCCGTCGAGCGGTGGCAGCGGGAAGAGGTTGAAGGCCCACATCACGAGGTTGACCAGCACGCCACCCTGCGCCATCTTGACGAAGAAGGGCTCCTGCACGCCCACGCCAATGAGCACCGCCCAGACCACGGCCCAGAGGATTGCCTGGATGAAGTTCGAGGCTGGACCGGCCAGGGCCACCCAGACCATGTCGCGCTTGGGATGGCGCAGCCGGCCGAAATTGACCGGCACCGGCTTGGCATAGCCGAACAGGAAGGCGCCCGAGGTCGCGAAGTAGAGCATCAGCGGCATCAGGATGGTCCCGATGGGGTCGATGTGCTTCATCGGATTGAGCGTGACGCGGCCCATGACCGCCGCCGTGTTGTCGCCGAGGTAGCGCGCCACGTAGCCGTGCGCGGCTTCGTGCACGGTGATCGCGAAGATCACGGGCAGCGCATAGATCAGGACCGTCTGTATCAGATTGGAGATATCCACTGCGAGATTGTGTCAGACGGAACAAGAGAAGAACGAGGGTCGCATCACAGGCCCAGCACCGAGAGCGCCCCGCGCCCCTGCCGCACCACCACCGGATCGTCGCCGCTGCCCATGGGCGTGAGGTCGACCACGGTGGTCGGCTGGGAGGGGCAGGCGCCAGCGTCGATCACGCCCGCGATCTGCTTCTCGAAGCGTTCGCGGATGATCTCGGCGTCGTTGAGCGCCTCGGTCTCGCCGGGCGCGATCAGCGTGGTGGCCAAAAGCGGCGCGCCATGCAGCGCCAGCAGCTCCAGCAGCACCTTGTGGTCGGGCACGCGCAGGCCGATGGTCTTGCGCTGCGGATGGCTCACGCGCCGCGGCACTTCCTTGGTGGCTTCGAGCAGGAAGGTGTAGGGGCCGGGCGTGGCGGCCTTCAGCAGCCGGTACTGCTTGTTGTCCACGCGCGCGTAGTTCGCGAGCTCGCTGAGGTCGCGGCAGATCAGGGTCAGGTGGTGCTTGTCGTCGACCTGGCGGATGCGGCGCAGCTGGTCGACCGCGTCCTTGTCGTCGAGGTGGCAGGCCAGCGCGTAGCTGGAGTCGGTGGGCACGGCGACGATCTCGCCGCGCTGCAGCAGCGCCGCGGCCTGCTTGAGCAGCCGCTGCTGGGGGTTCTCGGGGTGGACTTCGAAGTACTGGGCCATGAAAAAACGCTCCTGATCAGGATTCCGCCGGTTCGATCGGCACGCGGCGCTCGCGCACGGTGAGCCAGGCACCGGCCGCGCCGCAGACAGCGATCATCGCCATGCCGACCAGCGACACGACATCGGGCACGTGGGAGAACATCAACCAGCCACCGAGCATCGCGAACGCGATCTGCGCGTACAGGTAGGGCGTGAGGGTGGAGGCCGGCGCGCGCTGGTAGGCGAGGATCAGCATGAAGTGTCCCACCGTGCCCATCAGGCCCATGAGGCACAGCAGCGCCCACCAGTGCCACGAGGGCAGCGCGGTCCAGGCGAAGGGCACGGCCAGCGAGGCCAGCAGGGTGCCGACCCAGCCGGTGTAGAAGTGCATGGTCAGCGGGTTCTCGGTCTGCGCGAGCTTGCTCGTGAGCACCTGGAACCAGGCGTTGGTCATCACCAGGCCGATCGGCAGCAGGATGGCCCAGCTGAAGGCGCCGCCGCCGGGCCGCAGGATGACCAGCGTGCCCGCGAAGCCGCCCGCCACCAGCGTCCAGCGCAGCGGCGAGACATGCTCCTTGAGCGTGGTGGCCGCCAGCAGCGTGATCACCAGCGGCGCGATCAGCACGATCGAGGTGAACTCGGCCAGCGGCATGTAGCGCAGGCTCATGAAGGCGAACAGGCTCGAGCCCAGCAGCAGCGCCCCGCGCAGTGCCTGGTAGCGCGGATGCGCGGTGCGCAGCAGCGCGGTGCCGCGCAGCGGCAGCAGCACGGCGGTGGTGGCCACGGCCTGGAAGGCATAGCGGAACCACACGCCCATCAGGATCGGCACGCTCGCGGTCGAGATCTTGGTGGCGGTGTCGAGCGTGGCGAAGCAGGCCACGGCCAGCACTACGAGGCCGATGCCGGCCAGGATGCGTTCGGATTCGCGGCTGGAGGCGGCCTGGGCCGCGGCGCGGGCCTGGGCCAGCGCCTGGGTGGCGGCGCTCTCGGTCGCGGTCCCGGACAGCTGGCTCACGCTTGTATTCGGTGAGCGAGCAGTTCCCATACCGGCGTGAGCGAAGCGTGCAGCGGCGGCAGCTTGCCGAGGTCGCAGTGGCTCTCGTCGGGGCTGTGGAAATCGCTGCCGCGCGAGGCGGCGAAACCGAACTCGAGCGCCTTGTCGGCGTACTCGACGTATTCGGCCGGGGTGTGGCTGCCGGTGACGACCTCGATCGCCTGGCCGCCATGCGCCTTGAACTCGAGGAACAGCGCGTACTCCTCGTTGGCGCTGAACTTGTAGCGGCCCGGGTGCGCGATCACGGCCAGGCCCTTGGCCGAGGTGATCCAGTGCACCGCGTCCTTCAGCGTGGCCCAGCGGTGCGGCACGTAGCCGGGCTTGCCCTCGGTGAGGTACTTGCGGAACACCTCGGGCGTGTCGCGGCAGTGGCCCTGCTCGACCAGGAAGCGCGCGAAGTGGGTGCGCGAGATCAGCTCGGGGTTGCCGACGAACCGCAGCGCGCCTTCGTAGGCGCCCTGGATGCCGACCTTGGCCAGCCCCTCGGACATTTCCTGCGCGCGCTTGCCGCGGCCGCCGCGGGTGTCGTACAGGCCCTGGGTCATGGCGGCGTCGTCGGGGTCGAAGCCCAGGCCGACGATGTGCACGGTCTCGCCCGCGAAGGTGACCGAGATCTCGGTGCCGGTGAGGTAGCGCATGCCGTTCTCGCGCGCGGCGGCGGCGGCGCGGTGCTGGCCGCCGATCTCGTCGTGGTCGGTCAGCGCCCACAGGTCGACGCCATTGCTGGCGGCGCGCACGGCGAGTTCTTCGGGCGTCAGTGTGCCGTCGGACACCACGGAGTGGCAGTGCAGGTCGGCATTGAGAATGGAGGACACCGGTCGATTCTAGGCGCTCCGGCCTGTCGACACGGTCGCATGGGTGCTCGTATTTGCTACTAGATAAATAGCATTAACCGCAGCGGTGGAGCGGCTCAGCGCTTCTTCCTGAAAGCGGCCCAGGCGGCCACCGCGGTGAAGGTGGCGACGATGGCGACCACGATCCAGAAGCCGTGCTTGTGCTCGGCCAGCGGGATGCCGCCGACGTTCATGCCGAACAGGCCGGCCAGGATGTTGATCGGCAGCGCCAGCACCGTGACCACCGTCAGCACGAACAGGCTGCGGTTGTTGTCCTCGTTGACGTTGGCGGCGATCTCTTCCTGCAGCAGCTTGATGCGCTCCTGCAGCGCCTGCATGTCGCGCAGCACCACCGAGAACTCCTCGGTCGCGCCGCGCAGCTCCTGCGTGTCGTCCTCGGCCATCCAGCCCGGCGGGCGCTGCAGCAGCCGGAACAGTGCCGCCGGCTCGGGCGCCAGCAGGCGCTGCAGCCGCACCAGCAGCCGGCGCATCAGGCCCAGGCGGGCGCGCTTGTTGTCGAGCCGGCCGGCCAGCAGTTCGTCCTCGATGCGGTCGACGCGGCCGGTCACGCCGCGCACGATCTTCACCAGCACGTCGGCCTGCGCGCGCAGCAGGTGCTCGAGCAGCTCGGTGCTCGAGCGCGGCGCGTCGCCGGCCTTGACCGCGGTGCGCAGCGCGTCGACCGAGCGCAGCGGCTTGCTGCGCGCGGTCACGACCAGCCGCGCGCCGACCGCGATCCACAGCGTCGAGATGTCCGAGGGCTCGAAGCTGAAATCGAAGTGCACGTCGTTGATGACCGCGATCAGCGCATCGTCGGCGCGCTCGATGCGCGTGGAGGGCAGGCCGTCGTGCAGCGTCTCGTAGAAGGTGTCCGACAGCCGCGCATGGCGCTGCAGCCAGCGCTCGGCCTGGGCATGGCTCAGGTTGAAGTGCAGCCACGCATAGGGGCCCGCGTAGGCGCCTTCGGCAGGCGCTGCGGCCAGTTCCTCGTCGGGCGGCAGGGCATCGAGCCAGGCCGCGGCCTGGTTCGAATCGATCTCGCGCGAGGCGTCGGGGCCCGACGCGCCGGGGTCGAACAGGTAGCCGCAGATCAGCCCGGCTTCGTCGCCGCCATACGAATTGGCGGCCAGGTCATGGAGTGCCGGCAAGGTGCGCGATGCTTCAGAACAGGTGCGTGAAGAACCAGTACAGCCCGCCCGACAGCAGCATCGCCGCCGGCAGGGTCAGCACCCAGGCCAGCGCGAGGTTGCGCAGCGTGGACATCTGCAGGCCCGAGCCGCTCGCGGTCATGGTGCCGGCCACGCCCGAGGACAGCACGTGCGTGGTCGAGACCGGCAGGCCGTACATGTCGGCCGCGCCGATGGTCACCATCGCCACCACCTCGGCCGAGGCGCCCTGGGCATAGCTCAGGTGGGTCTTGCCGATCTTCTCGCCCACGGTCACCACGATGCGCTTCCAGCCGATCATGGTGCCCAGGCCGAGCGCGATCGCCACCGCCACCTTCACCCACAGCGGGATGAAGCGGGTGGCGTCGTCGAGTTCCTGGCGCAGCGCGCCGACGCGGGCCTTGGTGTCGGCGTCGAAGCGCGCGGCACCGCTCTTGTCCAGGTGGCGGATCGCCTCGGAGGTCAGGTACATGTCGTTGCGCACGTTGGCCACCGCGTCGGCCGGCAGGCGGGCCAGCGAGCCGTGCTGCTTGACCTGCTGCGCGATGCTGCCGGTGACCGAGGCCAGCGCGGGCACCACCGTGTCGTTGAACTCGCGGGTGCGCACGTAGGTCGCGAGCGAGTCGCGCGCGGCCGCCGGCTGCAGCGCGGGCAGCGAGGTCGGCAGGCTGCGCTGCATCGCGCCCTGCGCCACCTCGGCCACGGCGACGAACTTCACCGTCTGGTCGGCCGGCATGGCGCGGTTGAGCGCATAGGCCATCGGCACCGTGCCCACCAGGATCAGCATGATCAGGCCCATGCCCTTCTGGCCGTCGTTGGAACCGTGCGCGAACGAGACGCCGGTGCAGGTCAGGATCAGCAGGCCGCGGATCCACCACGGCGGCGGCTCGCTGCCCTTGGGTTCTTCATAGAGCGCGCGGTTCTTGACGAAGGCGCGCAGCGCCAGCAGCAACAGCGCGGCGCAGCCGAAGCCCACCAGCGGCGACAGCAAGAGCGAATAGCCGACCTTGGTGGCTTGCGCCCAGTCCACGCCGCTGGTGCCGTCGCGCCCGTGCATCAGCGCATTGGCCACGCCCACGCCGATGATCGATCCGATCAGCGTGTGCGAGGAGGAGGCCGGCAGCCCCAGCCACCAGGTGCCGAGGTTCCAGATGATGGCGGCGATCAGCAGCGCGAACACCATCGCGAAGCCCGCGCCCGAGCCCACCTGCAGGATCAGCTCCACCGGCAGCAGCGCGATGATGCCGAAGGCCACCGCGCCGCTGGAGACCAGCACGCCGAGGAAATTGAAGAAGCCCGACCACACGACCGCGAAGTTCGGCGGCAGCGAGTGGGTGTAGATCACGGTCGCCACCGCGTTGGCGGTGTCGTGGAAGCCGTTGACGAACTCGAAGCCCAGCGCGATCAGCAGCGCCACGCCCAGCAGGATGTAGGGCACCCAGGTGGTCATGGGCGCGCCGGAGTCCGACACGTCGCTCACCAGGCTCCAGGCCGTGTAGAGCAGGCCGACGGCGAGCAGGCCGACGAAGGTGATCAGGGCGACCGGACCGGGCCGGGCGTCGAGCTTCGGGCGGTGGGCTGCGGACCCTGCCGGCGCGGCCGGCATGTCCGTATTCGGGGCGGCGAGCGTGTTCATGGGAGCGTTCTGGAGTGTTGTAGTGGGGAGAAATGGTGTTCGCGCCGTGTGACAACGGCGTGTCGGCCTACGGGAATCGGCCGCAAAACCGTCACGCCGGCGTCATCTGGCCCATGCAGCATGGTTTTCCCCGATCCCGCCACTCTTGCCCTTTCACCATGCCGACGAGCGCCCTTCCCGACCACGAAGAACTGATGCAGCGCATCGCCCGAGACCTCATCGACAGCTACGACGAGGAGCTCGAGCTGGAGATCGAGGACCGCAACATCGACGGCCTCGACGGCGAGCCCGCCGGCAGCAACGGCGCCTCCGACAAGGCGGCCCGCCAGGCCTATTTCAAGGAACTGTTCCGCCTGCAGGGCGAACTGGTGAAGCTGCAGGACTGGGTCCAGCACAGCAAGCAGAAGGTCGTGATCCTGTTCGAGGGCCGCGACGCGGCTGGCAAGGGCGGTGTCATCAAGCGCATCACCCAGCGCCTGAACCCGCGCGTGGCCCGCGTGGCCGCGCTGCCGGCGCCCAACGACCGCGAACGCACCCAGTGGTACTTCCAGCGCTACGCGGCCCACCTGCCGGCGGCCGGCGAAATGGTGCTGTTCGACCGCAGCTGGTACAACCGCGCCGGCGTCGAGCGCGTGATGGGCTTTTGCTCGGACGACGAGTACGAGGAGTTCTTCCGCACCGTGCCCGAGTTCGAGAAGATGCTCGTGCGCTCGGGCATCAAGCTCATCAAGTACTGGTTCTCCATCACCGACGACGAGCAGCACATGCGCTTCCTCGGCCGCATCCACGATCCGCTCAAGCAGTGGAAGCTCAGCCCGATGGACCTCGAGAGCCGCCGTCGCTGGGAGGAATACACCAAGGCCAAGGAAACGATGCTGGAACGCACCCACATCCCCGAGGCCCCGTGGTGGGTGGTGCAGGCGGTCGACAAGAAGAAGGCGCGCCTGAACTGCATCAGCCACCTGCTGGGCCAGCTGCCCTACGAGATGGTGCCCCATGCGCCGGTGGAACTGCCGGCCCGCGTGCGCCATGCCGACTACCTGCGCCAGCCCGTCCCGGCGAGCATGATCGTCCCCGAGGTCTACTGACCTTCCAGAGGCAGCGAGCGATCGCTGTCCCGTCGCGGCGCCATGCGTCACACTGCGCCATGGCCCGCCGTTCCACCGCTTCCGTCTTCGCCCGCGCCTACGAGCGCAACCTGAAGGCGCTCACGAAGCTCACGCTGCGCAACAGCCAGCGCGTGGCGGGCCAGGTGCAGCGCGCGACGGCCAAGCGGCTCAAGCCGCCGCCCGGCAAGGGCGACTGGCTCAGCGGCATGGCGATCGGTCCCGGCGGCGCGCGGCGCTATCACCTGTTCCGTCCCGCCGACCTGCATCTGCAGCCTGGCGAGAAGCTGCCGCTCATGGTCATGCTGCACGGCTGCGGCCAGACCGGGCGCGACTTCGCGGCCAGCACGCGCATGAACGCGCTGGCGGCGCGCCAGCGCTTCCTGGTGCTCTACCCCGAGCAGGACCGGCTCGCGCATCCCCAGGGCTGCTGGAACTGGTATGAGCGCCGCTCCGGCAAGGCCGATGCCGAGGCCGCGACGCTGATGGCCGCGGTCGACCAGGCCTGCATGCTCTACCCGGTGGACCGCGAGCGCGTCGCGCTGGCCGGCCTCTCGGCCGGCGCCAGCATGGCGGCGCTGCTGGCCACGCGCTATCCGCAGCGCTTTCGCGCGGTGGTCATGCAT
>NZ_JBZAYE010000164.1:0-13202 GCF_058244205.1 Variovorax sp. 20P10.2.4 | reverse complement strand
AGATCGAGGATCAGCGCCTGCGCGCCGCGCTCGCCCGCGCGCGCGAAGAAGCGCGGCTCGAGCACCGGCACGAACAGCGCGCAGCGAATGCGGTGGGCGTCCATCGGCGGCTCCTCAATCGGCGGTGATGCCCAGCCGGGCCACCACGCCTTCCCACACCGGCGCGTCCTTCAGCATCTGGGTGCGGAAGCTCTCGACCGGCATCACCAGCGGCTCGGTCTCCATGCTCGCGAACTGGGCCTTGACCTCGGGCGAGGACATCACGGCCGCCATCTCGGTGCTGATGCGCTCAACGATGGGCGCGGGCAGCTTCGACGGACCGAACAGCCCGCCCATGGTGTTGAGCGTGAGGCCGGGATAGCCGAGCTCGGCCATCGTCGGCACCTCGGGATAGGTGGCCAGGCGCTGCGCCGAGGTCACGGCCAGGGCCCGCAGCCGCCCGCCGCGGATCAGCGCGCCCGCGGCGATCGGGGAGTCGGTGGAGAACAGCACCTGCCCGCCCGCGAGGTCGGCCAGCGACTGGCCGCTGCCCTTGTAGGGCACGTGGGTGGCCTTGGCATGGACCTGCTGCAGGTACATCTCGGTCGCCAGGTGCGTGAGCGTGCCGGTGCCGGAGGACGAATAGCTCGATGGCGCGGCCGCCAGCCGCTTCGTCAGTTCCTGCAGGCTGCGCGGGCTGTCGGGCTGGGTACCGACCAGCACCATGTAGGGACTGCGCAGCGCCGCGGCCACCGCGGTGAAGTCGCGCAGGTGGAACTTCGCGTTGCGGTTCATCGCGGGCACCACCACCAGCGGCGCGGTGGTGCTCAGCAGCAGCGTGTAGCCATCGGCCGGCTGGTCGAGCACGAACTGGTGGCCGATGATGCCGCCGCCACCGGCCTTGTTCTCCACGTACACGCTCTGCTTGAGCCGCTCGCCGAGCTTGCTCGCGAGCAGGCGCCCGATCACGTCGCTGCCCGAGCCCGTGCCCTGCGTCACCACCAGCCGGATCGGTTTGCTGGGGTAGGTGTCGGCCAGCGCCAGCGGTGCCACGCCGGCCAGCGGCAGTGCGGCGCCTGCGGACAGCGCGCGGATAAAGTCTCTACGATGCATGCGTTTGTCTCCAGTGGCGTCTGCTTCGCCTAATTAGTCGAATATTCGAATATTATCTCTTCATGGCGCATCCAACAAGTGCCGGCGCGGCGTTGACCATCCAGGACATCGTCGACGCCATCGTCCGCGAGATCGACGAAGGCCGTTATCCCGTCGGCAGCCTGCTGCCTTCCGAAGCCCAGTTGCAGGCGCAGTTCGGTGCCACGCGCTACCGCCTGCGCGAGGCCATGAGCGCGCTGCGCAAGCTCGGCGTGATCGATTCGCGCGCCGGCATCGGCACCCACGTGCTGGCGCGCAATCCCACGCCCTTCTTCGTGCACTCGCAGCAGACGCTCGAAAGCATCATGGAGGCCGCGCGCACCACGCAGCTCAAGCTCGAACGCGCCGGCCTCGTCGCCGCCGACGAGCAATTGGCCGGCCTGCTGCAGGCCGAGCCGGGCAGCCAGTGGCTCTTCCTCGACACGCTGCGCTACCTGCGCGGCGAAGCGCGCCCCACCGGCGCGCTGTGGCTCTACATGCGGCCCGAGTTCGCGGGCGTGGCCGAGCGGCTGGAAGCATGGAACGGCCCGGTCTTCAAGCTGATCGAGCGGCTCTACGGCGTGGGCGTCGCGGTGGTGGAACAGGAGATCGACGCGGCGCCGCTCGAATCGCGCCTGGCCGAGCGCCTGGATGCAGTGCCCGGCTCGCCCTGCCTGCAGGTCACGCGCCACTGGTTCGATGGCGCGGGCAAGCTGGTGCAGTGCTCGGTCGGCCTCTATCCACAGGGGCGCTCGCGCTATCGGTCGCGGCTGCCGCTCGCGAGCCTCTGAGTTCGCACGGCCGGGCATCGGGCGCCACCGATGCCGAGGCTGTCGGTGTTCACCTAAGGTGACCGCCTTAACAACCAGGCGTCTTCTGCGCGGCGTGGGTGGGCTATAGCATTTTCGGCTTCACCCACAACGAGACATCAATGAAGCGCCTGTTCACGATCGCGATCGCGGCCCTCGCCGCCCTTCCTGCGTTCGCCGAGTATCCCGAC
Organism: Variovorax sp. 20P10.2.4; assembly: GCF_058244205.1. Taxonomy (NCBI): domain Bacteria; kingdom Pseudomonadati; phylum Pseudomonadota; class Betaproteobacteria; order Burkholderiales; family Comamonadaceae; genus Variovorax; species Variovorax sp. 20P10.2.4. The sequence goes on along the minus strand of NZ_JBZAYE010000164.1, from coordinate 11,092 downwards.
AAACCGATCATGATCGTGGTGCCCTTCGCGGCGGGCGGCCCCACCGACAAGGTGGCGCGCGACTTCGCCGAGGCGCTGCGCAAGCCGCTGGGCAACGTGGCGATCACCATCGACAACACCGGCGGCGCCGGCGGCACGCTCGGTGCCGCCAAGGCGGCGCGCGCGGCCAACGACGGCTACACGCTGATGCTGCACCACGTGAGCATGGCGACCTCGCCCTCGCTGTACCGCAAGCTGCCCTACAAGACCCTCGAGGGCTTCGAATACCTGGGCCTGATCAACGAAGTGCCGATGACGCTCATCAGCTCGAAGTCAGTGCCCGCGAACAACTTCACCGAGCTGCGCAAGTGGCTCGAGACCAACGGCAGCAGGACCAACCTCGCCAACGCCGGCATCGGCTCGGCCTCGCACCTGTGCGGCCTGATGCTGCAGAGCGCGCTGAAGATCGCGCCGCAGACCATCCCCTACAAGGGCACGGCACCGGCCATGACCGACCTGATCGGCGGCCAGGTCGACATCATGTGCGACCAGACCACCAACACCACCGCGCAGATCGAGGGCAACATGGTCAGGGCCTATGCCGTGACCACGCAGCAGCGCCTGAAGACGCCAGTACTGGCCGCCCTGCCCACGCTCGACGAGAGCGGCCTGAAGGGCTTCAACGTCAGCATCTGGCATGGCCTGTTCGCGCCCGCGGGCACGCCCAAGGCAGTCACCGACAAGCTCAATGCGGCGCTGAAAGTGGCGCTCAAGGACCCGGCCTTCATCAAGAGCCAGGAAGGGCTCGGCGCCGTGATCATCACCGACGCCCGCGTCAACGGTCCGGAGCACAAGAAGTTCGTCGAGACCGAGATCGAGAAGTGGGGCGCGGTCATCAAGGCGGCCGGCCAGTACGCGGACTGAGCATGGACCGCGCCATGACGACGAATCCGAACCGCCTGCGCCTGCGGCTGATCGCCCTGGCAGCGCTGGCGCCGCTCGCGGGCGCCGCTGCGGCCGCCTCGCCGAAGTTCTCGGTCGAGCTCGTGGGCGGCCGCATCAAGGGCGACGACACGCTGAAGGTGCGCCAGGGCGACCAGGTGCAGATCAGCGTGGTCAGCGACCAGCCCCTGGTGCTGCACCTGCACGGCTACGACATCGAGGCCCAGGTGACGCCCCCCGCACCGGCGCTGCTGAGCTTCAAGGCCAGCCTCGCGGGCCGCTTCCCGGTGCACGAGCATCGCCACGGCCCGGGCAACCATCGCGCCGTGATGTTCATCGAAGTCCATCCCTAGGCGCGCCCTGAAAACGCTTCGCTTCGGGACCGGTCTCGCGATCGCGTGCGCCTCGGCAGGCGCGCGGGCGCACGGCTTCGGCCAGCGCTTCGACCTGCCGCTGCCGCTGTGGCTGTGGCTCACGGGGGCCGGCGCGACCCTCGTGCTGACCTTCGCGGCGCTGGCGCTGTTCGCGCGGCGCCACGACTTCGGTTCCTCCTTCCTGCGCGACACCGACCTGCTGCGCTTCGCGCCGCTGCGCCGGATCGCGCACCCGCTCGCGGTGGTGCTGCGAACGCTGGGCTGCGCACTGTTCGTGCTGACGCTGGCCACCGGCTTCCTCGGCAATTCCGACGCCTATGCGAACCTGATCGTCACCATGGTCTGGGTGCTGTGGTGGGTCGGCATGGCCTTCTTCTGCGCGCTGGTCGGCGACCTGTGGGAGATCGTCAACCCGCTGCCCACGCTGTACAGCGCCGCCGCGCGCCTGGTCGGCGGCGGCCGCGAATCGCTGGGCCTGCGCTGGCCCAAATGGCTGGGCGCCTGGCCGGCGGTCGCGCTGTTCTTCGCCTTCGCCTGGACCGAGCTGGTGTGGCAGGACAAGGACCTGCCCTCCGCCCTCGCCGGCGCCCTGCTGGGCTATGCGCTGCTGAGCTGGGCCGGCATGCTGCTGTTCGGCGTGGAGGCCTGGCGCCACCGGGCCGATGCCTTCGCGATGGCCTTCCGCGTGCTGGGCCGCTTCGCGCCGCTCGAGCTGCGCGGCTCGACGCCGACCGAGCCCGCGCGCCTGCGGCTGCGGCCCTACGGTGCCGGCCTGCTGACGACCGAGCCGGTGCCGAATTCGGTGGCGGCCTTCGTGCTGCTGATGCTCGCGACCGTCACCTTCGACGGCTTCCACGAAACCCCGCTGATGGACCGCATCGGCACCGCCGCCCAGACCTCGCGCACGGTGGCCGAGACGCTGTTCACGCTGTCTTCCGCGACCGGCATGGACGAGACCCAATGGCTCAACAGCGTCATGCTGCTGCTGTTCCCCGTGGCCTTCGTGCTGATCTTTCGCGGCGTGGGCGCGTGGATGCTGCGCCTGGCCGGCAGCACCGAACGCGCGGCCGTGAACGCGATGGTCTGGAGCCTCGTGCCGATCGCCGTGGCCTACCACCTCGCCCACTACGCCTCGCTGCTGCTGACCACCGGGCAGTTCATCGTTCCGCTCGCCTCCGATCCCTTCGGCTGGGGCTGGAACCTGTTCGGCACGCGCGGCCGCGCGGTCGACCTCGGCATCGTGAGCCCGGCCGTCTACTGGTACACGGCCGTGACGCTGATCGTCGTCGGCCATGTGCTCGCGGTCGTCGTCGCCCATGTCGAGGCCACGCGCCGCTTCGCGAACCACCGCGCGGCGATGCTGAGCCAGCTGCCGATGCTCGTGCTGATGGTGGCCTATACGAGCCTGAGCCTCTGGATCATGGCGCAGCCGATCGTGGGGTGAGCGGCGTCACGCCAAGGCGGCCTGGCGCTTCAGAAAGCCCTCGACCACGCCCGCGAAGTACGACGGATGCTGCTGCATCGGGTAGTGCCCGCAATCGGGCACCACCTGCAGCTCCGCGTTCGGATGCCACGCGAGGAAGGTGTGCTTCATCGCCTCCGCATCGAGCCCCGGATCCCTGTCGCCGACGACGACCAGGAACGGTGTGTCGAGCCCTCGCACCTCGTCGGCGAAATCGGCCGTAACCAGCATGTCGAGGTAGCGCCTGCGGCATGCGGGCGCCACCGCCTCGCGGTGGTGCCGCACCTTCTCCTCGACCCATTCGTCGGGCAAGCCCCCGCCGACGAACTTGAACAGCCGCCGAAGCGCGTTGTCGTCGTCGGCCGTGCTGGCAAAGAAGGCCAAGGCCTCCTGACTCAGCCTGTTGCCGGCGGCTGAAACCGGGCACACGGCGATCGCGCTCGCGATGCGCAAAGGCGCGTCCGCCGCGAGGTGTTGCGTGACCATCCCGGTCATCGAATGGCCGAGCACGTGGAAGCGCCGCCAGCCGAGGCGGTCGGCGAGCGCGAGGCAGTCCGCGGCGATCTCCTTCACCGTGAACTCGCCCGGCAGTGCGATCGACAGCCCATAGCCGCGCAGGTCGGCGAAGACATGGGTGAACGCCTGGCCGTCGAGCCAGGGCAGGAGCGCGTCGTAGTTCGCGTGGTCGCCGAGCCAGTCGTGCAGGACCAGCACGGGGATCGGCCCATGGCCATGCCGGACGTATCCGAGGCCGGCGGGCGATGCGGGGCGAATCTCGAGGGGTTCTTTCATCTCTGGGTTCCATGGAAGTTGCGGAACAAAAAGAAAACGCCCTCCCGGCGAACCGGGAGGGCGTTTTGAAAGTGCCGCGATGCTATCGACCGCGCGAGCGAAGGTCAACAGGCATGCGCGGTCCTTGGCATCTTCAGCTCTTGAGGTTCGCCACCGTCAGCTTCCCGCCGCTCTGCAGGTAACCATTGGTCGTGAACGAGCAGCCCTCGGTGCAGCTCAGCGAGAAGAAGCCCTTGTTGCCGCCGTTGTCGGTCACTTGCAGGCGGAACTTCGCGGGCTGGCCGTCGAAGCTGCCGTCGGCGTCGATCTGCACCGAGTTGCTGGTGGCCGTGACCTGCGCGCCATCGGCGTCGATGGCCGAGCCCAGGCGCGTCACCGCGCCCAGCTGCACCTTGTTGCCCAGGCCTTCGATGCTCAGGCTGACGCTAGCGCCCTTGCTGTCGCGGCCGGCCTTCAGCGCCACCGTGATGTCGCCCTGCGCCGTCGCCACCTTGCCGCTGACGTTCGCGCTGCGGCTCATGCACGGGTTGTACTGCGGGTTGGTCAGCTCGAGCGAGACCAGGCCGCCCTGGTTCCAGCCCGTGTAGTAGAGGCAGTTCTCGGCGTCGTAGCGCGGGTCGGGACGCGTGAAGTCCATCTTGCTCGGCGTGTTGCGCCGCGCGACGTAGTAGCCGATCTCCTTCGGGCTGGTCGGATCGGTCCAGTCGGCGAAGCGGATGCCGCCCGATGCGGCCGCGTAGACGGCCACGCGCATGTGGTTGCGGTCGTCGAAGTTCAGGTAGTGGACCATCGGGACGTTGCCGCCCTCGGCCACCAGCGTCGGGCAGACGCTGGCCTTGTTGGCATCCTGCTCATAGGTGCCGACGATCTTCGGATGCTTCTCGTCCGAGATGTCGATCATGCGGCCGAAGCTCTGCTGCTTGCACTGGTTCGGCAGGCCGTTGGTGTCGCTGGTCGTCAGGGCGTACGACTCGTCGGTCGAGACGATGTACTCCTTGCCGTTGACGTGCCGCACCCATTCGGTGGCGTGCGTCGCGGCGGTCGAGGTCATGCGCGCATAGCCGCCCTGCTCGAACTCGGGGTTCGGCTGCTGGTCGCACCACGAGAGGAAGCTGACGTACTTCAGCTTCGGATCGGCCGCGCGCTTGACGATGTCGCTCGAGTCCATGATCAGCAGGCCGTTGGCGCAGGTCTGGTCGCGCCAGAAGGTGGTGGTGGGCGTCGGCAGGTTGCCGGCCACCTGGCCACCGCCGCCGTACACCGCGAGATAGAGCCGCGTGCCGTCGGGGTTGGTGCTGACGTCATGGATGTTGGTCGCGGCCATGATGCGCCAGTTCTTGTTGTTCTTCACCTCGTCGGGCAGCTGCGAGCGGTTCCAGCTCAGCAGCAGCTTCGGGTTCTTCGGATCGTCGAGGTTGGTGATGTGCAGGTCGACGCGCTTGTTGTCGATGGTGTAGTTGGCGAAGTTGTCGTCCGTGGGCGAGGTGCCGCCGGTGATGAGCGTGGTGCCGCCGTCCTTGGCCGTGGTGCCGAAGGGCACGCCGTACCAGGTCTTGCCGTCGGGCGAGAGCCAGCCGTCATGGTGGCCGCCCGAGGACTGGTAGCTCGCGTTCAGCGGCACCGGGTGCAGGCAGTCGCTGACGTCGTAGACGTCCACCATCTTGTTGTCCTTGTAGCCGGCCACCAGCAGGTCGCCCGACAGCTCGAGGCCCGAATAGGCTTCGAGGGCGGCCGGGGTGCGCAGGATCTTGCCGTTCGGATTGACGGGCGTGGCGGCAGTGGTTTCCTCGCCCCACTTGTTGGTGCTCGTGGCCTTGACGCTGGCCGACGGCGCGGTGCCGACGACCGTGGTGTCGCCGCTCGCGGGCACGACCTGCATCTTCGTCGGCGTCTTCATGTCGAACACGATGATGCCGGTGGTCAGCGCGGCATCGCCGCCGGCCGCGCCATCGCGGTTGGAGGCATAGGCGCAGCGCGTCGAGCCCTTGGCCTTGATCTGCAGGTCGCCGAAGGCGCCGCGGCCGAACAGCGTGTTCTGCGCGACCTTGCGCGCGCCGCACCAGTAGCCCTGGAAGCCATCGGGATTGGCGGTGGCGTCGTACATCGCCGACTTGGGGATGTGGCCATTGACGCCCGGCTCTCCCTGGTCCCCGGGGCCGGGCTCGCACAGCCGCGGCGGTGTCACGTAGTCCTGGGCCACCGGCCCGGTGTCGGTGGGCGGCTGGTCGGTGGACCCCGCGGGTGGCGGCGCGGAGCCGACGATGAGCGGCGCGCTGTCGTTGCTGCCGCCGCACGCGGCGAGCAGCAAGGCGCTGGCGAGGGCGCCAACCAACAGCAGGTTGGCTCTGGGGGCTTGTCTTCTCTTCATGGTTCTTCTTTCTCTGTCAAAAAACACGGGGCCAGGGGAAAGTCTTCGCGTCAATGTCCGAAGGGGGCGGGGTCTCCCGCGAATGCCGGTTCCACGTCCGGCTCCGGCGGGTGGGCCGGACGGGAAGGCAGCGGCGATGCGACGGTGCGGTCGGTCTCGATCACCACCGACTGCCCCGCGCCCGCGAGCACGACGCTGTCGGGCTGGATCGCGCTGACGGTCAGGCCCTCGACGTGGCCACCGACACGCAGTTGCAACAGCTGCGAATCGCCGGTGCGGCGCATCAGCGCGAAGCTGTCCACGCCATCGGCCGCCACGACCGTGCCGACGAGCTTGAAGGCCGAGACCGACAACGCGGCATCGACCGGCTTCGCGGCCACCGGCACGGGCTTCGGTGCCGGTGCCATCGCAGGTGCCGGAGCCACAGCGACCGGCGGCATCGGCACGACGGCCTCATCGGACGACGGCCACCACCACATGGCCGACAGCGCGACGGCGAGCACCGCCACGAGCCACCAGGGCCAGCGGATGCGATGCGTCACGGAAGCCTGCATGGATGTCGATGTGGTTGTGGTTATGGAGTGGGCGCAGAGATTAGTTGTGAAAGCCCCGCGTCAGAAGACGACCAACGGTTAAAACGTTCGTCGCAGGTGAGCGCATGAATCGCATCGCGGGCCCTGCCCGGGACCCTCGCCGACACTGGCGTCGCGGCACGAAAGCCGCGTGTTTTCATCGCATTCGGACGTCGATCGCGATGCACCGTGATCCCTTGCGCGCGCGCGCCGCGTCGATAACATCGCCGGCTTCTTTGAATGGAGGCAAGGGACAGCGATGTTGCTGACGACATGGATCCTCGCCGGCGCGCGGGCCTCGGCCATGGCCGCGGCCCTGCTGCTCGCACAGCACGCGGTGGCCGGCCACGACGCGGTCGACCCCGCGCTGCGGCGCTTCACGGCCAAGGTGACCGGCGTGGGCCAGGCCGGCAAGGCGGGCCGCATCGCCACCTTGCGCTTCGAACCGATCGGCCCGGGCATGGTGGCGCCCCAGCGCAACGAGATGCGCGGCTGGCGGCTCACCTTCATCCGCGGCAAGATGTTCGGCCGCACCCTGTGGCTCAAGAGCAATACGCCCGACGAACTCACGGTGCGCGCCACAGATCCCTCGATGGAAGGCGTGAACGCCGGCGACATCGTCATCATCGAATTGATCGACCCCAAGCTGGTCGACCCCCATGCGTAGGCTGCTGCTCGCCGCCGCGAGCCTGGTCCTGGCCGCCGCGGCGGGAGCGCAGACCGTGAAGCTGCCGGCCGACGCGGTCGACGGCTTCCACGCGGCACTCAAGCGCAAGGACACGGGCGGTGCGCTCTCCTACCTCGACCGTTCATTGGTGGTGTTCGAGTTCGGCGTCACCGACCCGACGATCGAGGCCTATGCGCTGAGCCACCTGCCGGGCGACATCGACATGGCGGCCGTCTCCACCTGGACCCTGCAGGCACGCCGCCTCGGTGGCAGCGGCAACGAGCGCTGGGTGCTCAGCACCTACCACGTCACGGGCAAGCTGCCCGATGGCAAGCCCATCGACCAGGTGATGCAGGAAACGGCGATCGTGCGCCGTGCCGGCGACAGCTTCCGCATCGTCCACCTGCACTGGTCGAGCGACAAGCTCTGGGCGCAGCCGCCGCGGCCCGCCGCGCCCTGAGCGCAGCGCGGCCCCTCACAGGTCGAAGCGCAGTTCGGTCGTGTAGGTGCGTTGCGGGTACGGGTGGAAGTTCCAGTAGCGGTCGTTGTTCGCGTTGTCGATGCCGAAGGCCGCCGACCACTGCTTGTCGATCTGGTAGCGGACGCGCAGGTCGACCGTGAAGTAGCGGCTCGCGCCGAAGTAGGCAAAGGCGTTGACGTCGCTGTTGTCGAGGTTCGAGTACTGCCGGCCGCTGTAGCGCGCGGCCACCGTGAAGGCCCAGCGCGCATCGGGCTTGTAGGTGGCGTAGGCGGTGGCGCGCCAGCGCGGCACGCGTGGCTGCCATTTGCCCACCGCCGCCGGAAAGGCCGCGTCGGCCACCGTCTTCGAATCGGCATAGGTCAGGCTGCCGCCGAGATCGAGGCCCTGGATGCCGACGTCCTGCCCGGTGTAGGCAAGCTCCACGCCGGTGGTGCGCATCCGGTCGACGTTCTGCACGCGCGAGACGGTCGAGTTCGGGATCAACTGGCTGTAGAGCGCGTTCTTCGTGGTCTCGTGGAACAGCGTGGCGCGCAGCAGGCCGTTGCCCAGGTCCTGTTCGGCCGTGAGTTCGCCGATCCACGACTTCTCGGGCTCGAGGTTCGGGTCGTTGACGAACGAGAGCGCGCCGCCCGAGGTCGCGCCATAGAGTTCGCCCACCGTCGGATAGCGCACCGCGCGGCCCACCGAGGCCTTGATCACCGTCGAAGGCGCGAGCTGGTAGGCCAGGGCGGCCTTGGGCGAGAGGTCGGACTCGCTGCGCGAGGCATAGGGCTGCGCACTCGTGGCCGTGGCGGTGAAGCCGTCCGTGGCCTTCCACTTCTCGTAGCGCAGCCCGAGCACGGTCTTCCATTGCGGCGCGAAGGACCATGCGTCCTGCGCCCAGGCACTGAGCGTCTGGCTGCGCCCGCCCACCTGGCTCACGGGCGTGAACGCGGGGCCGTCCTGCCAGTCGCCGAGCACGTTGGTCTTGGCGATGACGAGCTTGTAGGCATCGCGGCCAACACCGAAGTCGACCACGTGCGCGCCGCCCACGCCCTGCGGCCGCCAGGTGCCCTTGGCCGCGAGCGTGTTCCAGCCGGTGCCGCCCTGGTCCTGCAAGGTGCCGGCACCGCCGAGGGCCGCCAGCGGCAGCGCGACCGTGGGCGAGCGCTGCGTGTCCTTGGCGTAGTCGTAGAGGCTGGCGGCCACCTCCCAGTCGAAGGTGCCCTGGGTGTTGCTCTTGACGGACAGCCCGTGCATGAAGTGCGTGGCGCGGTCCTCGGTCCATGGAAAGGCCGTGGGCGCGAGCGTGAAGCTGCGCCCGCCGATGTTGACCGGCCCGCTGTAGACCGGCTGGCCGCGTGCATCGACGAGGTAGCTCTCGCTCTGCCCGCTGCCCGCGTTCTGCCACCAGCCGAGCGTGTAGCTCGCGCGCAGCGTCGGCGAGATGTCGTAGGCCAGCTTGAGCTTGGCGTGGTCCTGCACCGTGCGGTACTGCGTGCCCGCGCCGAGGATCAGCCACGGGGCGTTGGTGGTGTTCAGGCCGGGCACCGCGCCGAACACCGGCGTTCCCGCGCCGCCGGCCACGGTGGACGCCAGCGTCGCCGTGGTGAAGGTCAGTGGCTGTCCCTGGCTGTCGGTGCGGTTGACGTCGATCCACCAGGACCAGTCGCCGCTGCGGCTGCCCAGCGAGGCGCTGGTCTGCCAGCCGTTGAAGCGCTTCTTCGTGCGGTAGAGCTCGTTGGGCTGCGAGGAGAAGCCCGCCTTCACATGGGCCTCGAGCTTGTCGGGCATGCGCGTCACGTAGTCGACCACCGCGCCCGCCGAGTTGCCAGGGTACGCGGCCGAGAACGGGCCGTACATCACGTCGACCCGCTCGATCTCCTCGGCCGTGACCAGGCCCCAGCGCGGCGCGAAGTTGGTGCCGTTGGCGATGCCGTTGCCCAGGTAGTTCGACAGCAGGATGCCGTCGGCATAGACGGCCGAGCGCGCGCTGTTGCCGGTGCCCGAGGCGCGCGTGGAAAGGATCGCGTGGTTGTAGTCGCCGATGTAGCGCTTGCGCACCAGCAGGCTCGGCAGGTACTTGAGCGCGTCCTCGCTGTCGGTGGCGTTCACGCGCGTCTCGATCTCGGCGCGCGTCACGCCCTCGATGGTGGTGGGTATCTGCGTGGGCAGCGAACTCGGCCGGGCGCCGGTGACCGTGACGATGCCGAGCGACTTGGCGCGCTCGGGCGCGTCCTGGGCCATGGCATCGGTTGCAACGCAGGGAAAGGCCGCGACCAGCGCGAGCGACAGGAGGGACCTGTTCATGAAGGCCTGGCGCGATCTGTAGCGGGAAGTCGCATGTCTCTGTTCTTGTTCGGATGCGCCGGCGCCGCGGCGCGAAAGCGGCAGAGGTTAGTCGCGGCCCGTGGCGCCCCGGAAGGACATCGGCGGTTAACTCGTTCACCAAAGGTGGGCACATGTCATCGGCTCCCGATGCACCGCGAACGCCGCAAACCCGCATGGATGCTGGCGTTTCCCTCGTTGCGGCGCATGCAGCACACGCCCGCGGCGGCGCTGCACCCCGGGAGCGCTTGCCGGATAATCCGGCCGATCACAACGACAACGAGACACGAGACAAAGTGCGCGAGGCCCACCTCCGAGATCTGATAGCCGTCATCGAAACCGGCAGCGTTCGATCCGCCGCGCGCAAGCTCGGCCTTGCGCAGGCGGCCGTCAGCAAGAACCTCACCGCGCTCGAGAAGTCGCTGGGCGTGCCGCTGCTGGTGCGTTCAGCGCGCGGCGTCGAGCCCACCGAGTTCGGCCGCATCGTGCTGCGCCGCGCGCGCGTGATCGATGCCGAGCTGCGCCATCTGCAGGAAGAGCTCGAGAGCGCCGGCGGCGAGGGCCGCAAGCTGATCACGGTGGGCCTGTCGGCCACGGCCGAGGCCATGCTGCTGCCCACCGCCGTGGCGCGCTTTCGCGAGCACACGCCGAACGCGCTGATCAGCGTGCTCGGCGGCCGCTCGTCGTCGACCATCGCGGCGCTGCGCGAAGCCAGGATCGACTTCGCGGTCGGCCCGCTGCCCACCGACCAGAGCCTGTCCGACCTGCACACCGAGCAGCTGTGCAGTTCCGACATGGGCATCGTCGTGCGCGCGGGCCACCCGGCCGCCGATGCGCGCGATCTGGCCGCGCTGGTGCCCTATGGCTGGCTCTACAGCGTGCAGCAGTCGGGCGGGCCGATGATCGTCACGCTGATGACCCGGCAGGGCCTGCCGGCGCCGACGCTGGTGGCGCATTGCGATTCCTCGAGCGCGCTGGTGTCGATGCTGCTGCAGAGCGACCTCGTCACGCTCAACAGCCTGGGCGGGCTGGAGCCATTGCGCGAACGCGGGCTGCTCAAGGTCCTGCCCATCAAGCTCGATCTGCCGCCGGCCGTGCAGCACCTCGTGACGCCGACGAAGCGGCCGCTGACCCCCTCGGCCGCGGCG
>NZ_JBZAYE010000163.1:0-13236 GCF_058244205.1 Variovorax sp. 20P10.2.4 | reverse complement strand
GCGCGGGCTCCTCGGCCATGGACAGCGCCGCCACCGCGCTGGAGGCCGGCGCCCACAGCGTCGAACTGCTGATCCGCCGCCTCGACCTGCCGCGCGTCAACAAGGGCAAGGGCGCCGGCGTGCCGGGCCTGACCCAGGGGCACTACGACCTGCCCGACGAGAACAAGTGGCGCGTGCGCCACTACATCAACCGGCTCAACGTGCCGCCGCCGCACGGCAGCACCCTGCGCGTGTCGCGCTTCGCCAACGCCTTCTTCAACTTCGGCTGCCCGGTCGAGGCGGTGGCGCTGGCCGGCGACGGCGCGATCCGCGTGGCGACGCCGCGCGCGACCTTCGATTTCGATTTCCTCATCGTCTCGACCGGCTTCAAGGTCGACTGGGCCGCGCGCCCCGAGTTCGCCGCCATAGCGCCCCATGTGCGGACCTGGAAGGAGCGCTTCGTACCCGCGCCCGGCGAGGAGGACCAGGAACTGGCCGATTCGCCTGACCTCGGCCCGGTGTTCGAGTTCAAGGAACGGGTGGCGGACGCGTGCCCGGGGCTGGCGCGCATCCACTGCTTCTGCTATCCGGCCGCGCTCTCGCACGGCACGGTCTCGGGCGACATCCCGGCCATCAGCGATGGCGCCAAGCGGCTGGCCGCGGGCATCGCGGGGCTGTTCTACCGCGAGGACTTCGAGCGCCATTTCGCCAACATCGAGGCCTATGCCGAGCCCGAGCTGTACGGCGACGAATGGACGCCCGCGCCGCCGCCCGACCGGCGGCCGGCACCCAAAGCCGGCTGAATGGCCCGGCCCGGCGGGAGCCCGGCGGCCGGGGCGCGATAATCCGCCTTCCCGGCCGCCCCGCGCCGGGCTCCTGCCGAAGCCCCGTCATGAACCCCAGCTACAAACCCAGCGACGTCGAGTCCGCTGCCCAGGCGCAATGGAGCGCCGCCGATGCCTACCGCGTGACCGAGGACGCGAGCCGCAAGAAGTACTACGCCTGCTCGATGCTGCCGTACCCCAGCGGCAAGCTGCACATGGGCCACGTGCGCAACTACACGATCAACGACATGCTCACGCGCTACCTGCGCATGAGCGGCTACAACGTGCTGATGCCCATGGGCTGGGACGCCTTCGGCCTGCCGGCCGAGAACGCGGCGCTGAAGAACGGCGTGCCGCCGGCCAAGTGGACCTACGAGAACATCGCCTACATGAAGGGCCAGCTCCAGGCCATGGGCCTGGCGATCGACTGGAGCCGCGAGATCGCCACCTGCGATCCGAGCTACTACAAGTGGAACCAGTGGCTGTTCCTGAAGATGCTCGAGAAGGGCATCGCCTACCGCAAGACCCAGGTCGTGAACTGGGACCCGGTCGACCAGACCGTGCTGGCCAACGAGCAGGTGATCGACGGCAAGGGCTGGCGCACCGGCGCCACGGTCGAGCGCCGCGAGATCCCGGGCTACTACCTGAAGATCAGCGACTACGCCGAGGAACTGCTCGAGCACACCCAGCACAAGCTGCCGGGCTGGCCCGAGCGCGTCAAGCTGATGCAGGAGAACTGGATCGGCAAGAGCGAGGGCGTGCGCTTCGCCTTCACCCATGACATCCAGGGCGCCGACGGCCAGCCGATCCAGGACGGCCGCATGTACGTGTTCACCACGCGCGCCGACACCATCATGGGCGTGACCTTCTGCGCCGTCGCGCCCGAGCATCCGCTGGCCGCGCATGCCGCCACGCTCGATCCCAAGGTCGCGGCCTTCATCGAGGAGTGCAAGAGCGGCGGCACCACCGAGGCCGAGCTCGCCACGCAGGAGAAGAAGGGCGTGCCCACGGGCCTGACCGTGACGCACCCGATCACCGAGGAGCAGGTGCCGGTGTGGGTCGGCAACTACGTGCTGATCGGCTACGGCGACGGCGCCGTGATGGGCGTGCCAGCGCACGACGAGCGCGACTTCGCCTTCGCCAACAAGTACGGCATCGAGATCATCCAGGTGGTGCTGGTCGACGACGAGCCGCACTTCGACTATCACAAGTGGCAGGACTGGTACGGCGACAAGCAGCGCGGCGTGACCATCAACTCCGACAACTTCAGCGGCATGTCGTACAAGGAGGCCGTGGCCGCCGTGGCGCATGCGCTGGGCCAGAAGGGCCTGGGCGAGCTGCAGACCACCTGGCGCCTGCGCGACTGGGGCGTGAGCCGCCAGCGCTACTGGGGCACGCCGATCCCGATCATCCATTGCGAGGAGCACGGCGCGGTGCCGGTGCCCGAGAAGGACCTGCCGGTGGTGCTGCCCACCGACTGCGTGCCCGACGGTTCCGGCAATCCGCTGAACAAGCACGAAGGCTTCCATGCCGGCGTGGTGTGCCCGGTGTGCGGCAAGGCCGCGCGGCGCGAGACCGACACGATGGACACCTTCGTCGACTCGTCGTGGTACTTCATGCGCTACTGCGATCCGAAGAACGACCAGGCGATGGTGGCCGAGGGCGCCGATTACTGGATGCCGATGGACCAGTACATCGGCGGCATCGAGCACGCCATTCTTCACCTGCTGTACGCGCGCTTCTGGACCAAGGTGATGCGCGACCTCGGCCTGGTGAAGGCCGACGAGCCCTTCAGCAAGCTGCTGACCCAGGGCATGGTGCTCAACCAGATCTTCTACGCGCGCAACGAGAAGGGCGGCAAGGATTACTTCCCGCCCTCGGAAGTCACGCCGGAGCTCGACGCGCAGGGCCGCATCGTCGGCGGCACCGCGGCCGACGGCACCAAGGTCGAGTACGGCGGCGTCGGCAAGATGGGCAAGAGCGAGCGCAACGGCGTCGACCCGCAGGACCTGATCGAGAAGTACGGCGCCGACACCGCGCGCCTGTACACCATGTTCACGGCGCCGCCCGAAGCCACGCTCGAGTGGAACGACGCGGCCGTCGAGGGCAGCTACCGCTTCCTGCGCCGCGTGTGGAATTTCGGCGCGGCGCAGTCGGGGCTCGCGGCCGCCGCGGGCGGCAAGCCGGCCTACGGCAAGCCGGCCCAGGCGCTGCGCCGCGAGGTGCACACCGTGCTGCGCCAGGTCGACTACGACTACCAGCGCATGCAATACAACACCGTGGTGTCGGGCGCGATGAAGCTGCTCAACGCGCTCGAGGGCTTCAAGTCCGACGGCAGCGCGGGCGACGCGGCCGCGCTGCACGAAGGCTTCGGCATCCTGCTGCGCTGCCTCTATCCCGCCACGCCGCACATCGCCCAGCAGCTGTGGACCGAGCTCGGCTACGACCAGGCGCTCGGCGCCCTGCTCGACGCGCCCTGGCCCACGGTCGACGTCGATGCGCTCGCGCAGGACGAGATCGAGCTGATGCTGCAGGTCAACGGCAAGCTGCGCGGCAAGCTGCTGGTGCCGGCCGGCGCCTCCAAGGACGAGATCGAGAAGCTCGCGCTGGCCTGCGAGGACTTCACCACCTTCGCGCCGGGCGCGAGCGCCAAGCGCGTGATCGTGGTGCCGGGCCGCCTCGTCAACGTGGTCATTTGAACAAGCCAAGCATGAACATCCGCACTGTCTCGCTGCCGCGCCGCGGCTTCCTCCTGGGCCTGGCGGCCGGCGGCGCCTCGCTGGGCCTGGCCGGTTGCGGCTTCGAGCTGCGCAAGCCGCCGGTCTTCGCCTTCAAGTCGATCGCGGTCTCGGGCAACTCGGCGCTGGTCAACCAGATCCGCCGCAACCTGCGCGCGGCGGGCACGGTGACTCTGCTGCCGGGCGACGACAAGAGCGCCGAGGCGGTGCTCGACATCCTCGGCGAGGACCGCGAGCGGCTGGTGGTGTCGACCAACTCGGTCGGCCTGCTGCGCGAGATCCAGCTCGTGCTCAAGGTGCGCTTCCGGCTGCACGCACAGGGCGGCAAGGACCTGCTGGCGGCCACCGAACTCATGCAGACGCGCGACCTGACCTTCAACGAGACCAATGCGCTGGCCAAGGAAGGCGAGGCCGACCTGCTGTTCCGCGACATGCAGGTAGACATCGCGCAGCAGCTGGTGCGCCGCCTCGGGGCGGTGAAGACGCTGTGACCGGCCGCTGACGCGATGCAGCTTGCCAGTGCCCAGCTTTCGGCCCACCTGCAGAAGGGGCTGAAGCCGCTCTACACGATCCACGGCGACGAGCCGCTGCTCGCGCAGGAGGCGGCCGACGCCATCCGCGCGGCGGCGCGCGCGCAGGGCTACACCGAGCGCAGCTCGTACACCGTGGCCGGCGCGCACTTCGACTGGAGCGCGGTGCTCGCGGCCGGCGGATCGCTCTCGCTGTTCGCCGACAAGCAGATGGTCGAGATCCGCATCCCCTCGGGCAAGCCCGGCAAGGACGGCAGCGCCGCGCTGCAGCAGATCGCCGAGGGCGCGGCCGCGAACGACAGCACGCTCACGCTGGTGATGCTGCCGCGGCTGGACAAGGCCACGCGCACCGGTGCCTGGTTCTCGGCGCTCGAGAACAACGGCGCCAGCATCCAGGTCGACCCGATCGAGCGCGCCGCGCTGCCGCAGTGGATCGCGCAGCGCCTCGCGCTGCAGGGCCAGCGCGTGAAGCCCGGCGACGAGGGCCAGCGCACGCTGCAGTTCTTCGCCGACCGCGTCGAGGGCAACCTGCTCGCGGCGCACCAGGAGATCCAGAAGCTCGCGCTGCTGCATCCGGGCGGCGAACTCGGCTGGGAAGAGGTCGAGGGCGCGGTCAACAACGTCGCGCGCTACGACGTCTTCAAGCTGTCGGAGGCCGTGCTCGGCGGCAATCCGCAGCGCGTGGCGCGCATGCTCGACGGCCTGCAGGCCGAGGGCGAGGCCGAGGTGCTGGTGCACTACACGCTGGCCGAGGACATCCGCGCGCTCAAGCGCGTGAAGGACGCCATGGCCGCGGGCCGGCCGCTGCCGATGGCGCTGCGCGAGAACCGCATCTGGGGCCCGCGCGAGCGCGCCTTCGAGCGCGTGCTGCCGCGGCTGGACGACCGCATGCTGGCGCGGCTGCTGCGCGCGGCGCACCTGGTCGACGGCATCGTCAAGGGCCTGAAGCAGCCCGACTGGCCGGCCAGCGGCTGGCAGGCGCTGCAGCGGCTGGCGCTGATGCTGTGCCGGGCCTGCGGCAACGGTGGCGCCGCGGCACCACGCCGCGCCTGAATTCCCGGCGTCAGCCGCCCGCAGGGTTGGCGTGGGAAAATGCCGGCCATGAACGCGTTCAATGTCAGTGAACACATGCAGACCCTGGGTCTGCAGGCAAAAACGGCCGCCGCCCTCATGGCGCGAGCGGATGCAGCTACCAAAAACGTAGCGTTGAAGGCGCTGGCCCGGCGCCTGCGCGAAGCCGGCGCAGTGCTGGCCACGGCCAACCAGAAGGACCTCGAGCGCGCCACGGCCGCCGGCCTGTCGGCGCCGATGGTCGACCGCCTGAAGCTCGGGCCCAAGGTGATCGAGACCGTCGCCCTCGGCTGCGAGCAGCTCGCGGGCATGGCCGACGTGATCGGCGAGATCATCGGCATGAAGCAGCAGCCCAGCGGCATCCGCGTCGGCCAGATGCGCGTGCCGATCGGCGTCTTTGGCATGATCTACGAGAGCCGTCCCAACGTGACCATCGAGGCCGCGAGCCTGGCGATCAAGTCGGGCAACGCCGCCATCCTGCGTGGCGGCTCGGAGGCCATCGAATCGAACAAGGCGCTGGCGCTGCTGGTGTCCGAGGCGCTGGCCGAGGCCGGCCTGCCGGTGGAGGCGGTGCAGCTGGTGCAGACCACCGACCGCGAGGCCGTCGGCCAGCTGATCGCGATGCCGCAGTTCGTCGACGTGATCATTCCGCGCGGCGGCAAGGGCCTGATCGAGCGCATCAGCCGCGACGCCAAGGTGCCGGTCATCAAGCACCTGGACGGCAATTGCCACGTCTACGTCGACGACACGGCCGAGTTCGGCATGGCGCTGCGCATCGTCGACAACGCCAAGACCCAGAAGTACAGCCCCTGCAACGCGGCCGAAGGCCTGCTGGTGGCGGCCTCGGTGGCCGAGGACTTCCTGCCGAAGATCGGCGCCATCTTCGCCGCCAAGGGCGTCGAGATGCGCTGCGATCCGGCCGCTGCCCAGATCCTGCGCGCCGATGGTGCTATCGATCCGGGAGCAAAGGTGGTCGATGCGGTCGAATCCGACTGGTCCGAGGAATACCTGGCCGCGGTGATCAGCATCAAGGTGGTGGCGGGCCTCGAGGAGGCCATCGCGCACATCAACCACTACTCGAGCCACCACACCGACGCGATCGTCACGCGCGACCACGTGAATGCCCAGCGTTTCCTGCGCGAGGTCGATTCGGCCAGCGTCATGGTCAATGCGAGCACACGCTTCGCCGATGGTTTCGAGTTCGGCCTCGGGGCCGAAATCGGCATCAGCACCGACAAGTTCCACGCCCGCGGACCGGTGGGCATCGAAGGGCTGACCTCGCTCAAGTACGTGGTGCTGGGGCAGGGCGAAGTCCGGACCTGAGGGGGCGCGACGGGCGCCGTTGGGTGCCCTTCGCGTCGGTGGTGCGTGTGGATTCCACGTAGGCCATGGTGCTTGTCATCGGGGGGCGCGTCCCCAAATCTTAGGGTCTGTCATCCATCCAACGCCCTCGCGCTGGCCCCGCCATGCGGTGGATACGCGAAGGACGGCGCAGCCCATGGCCACCCATGGGCAAGCCGGCCGACAAAGTAGCCGCCGTATGGCGGGGCCAGCCCGGAGGGAAGCCCTGTTGCGCGGTGCATTGCGGCGTTGCCCTTCGCTTGCGTAGTGCGCTACGCGGCGCTCAGGGCGCCTTGCACTGCCCCGCGCAACAGGGCTTCGCGAGGGCGTTGGATGGATGACAGACCCTAAAATCCCGCATACCTTTAAGTAGAAAACAAAGAAGGCCGCCGCATGGTTCCGCATCTCGTCACAGCCCTGACCGGCCCGATCAACGAACTGGAGCAGCGGGTGCTCGACTCGATGCCCGCCATCGAGCGCTGGTTCCGGCTCGAATGGATGGAGCACACGCCGCCGTTCTACAGCGCGGTCGACATCCGCAACGCGGGCTTCAAGCTGGCACCGGTCGACACCAACCTCTTCCCCGGTGGCTGGAACAACCTCACCAAGGAAATGCTGCCGCTGGCGGTGCAGGCCGCGCAGGCCGCGATCGAGAAGATCTGTCCGGAGGCGCGCAACCTGCTGGTGATTCCCGAGAACAACGCCAAGAACAGCACCTTCTACCTGGCCAACGTGGCGCAGATGGTGCGGATCTTCCACATGGCCGGGCTCAACGTGCGCGTGGGCTCGATCGATCCGGCGATCAAGTCGCCCAAGAAGATCGAGCTGCCGCACGGCGACACCGTCACGCTCGAGCCGGTGGTGCGCACCAAGCGCCGCCTGGGCCTGAAGAACTTCGATCCCTGCACCATCCTGCTGAACAACTCGCTCTCGGCGGGCACGCCGGGCATCCTCGAGGACCTGCACGAGCAGTACCTGCTGCCGCCGCTGCACGCGGGCTGGTCGGTGCGCCGCAAGAGCAACCACCTGCACAGCTACGAGGAACTGTCCAAGCGCTTCGGCAAGCTGCTGGGCATCGATCCCTGGCTCATCAATCCGATCTACGCGCGCGCCGACGGCGTCGACCTGGCCGAGGGCCGCGGCCTCGACGTGCTGACCAGCCACGTCGACGCGGTGCTGACCAAGGTGCGCCGCAAGTACAAGGAATACGGCATCAACGAGAAGCCCTTCGTGGTGGTCAAGGGCCAGAGCGGCGCCGAGGGCCCGCGCGTGCTGACGGTGCGCGACGCCAAGGAGGTCGAGGGCCTGGCGGGCAAGGTGCGCGCCGCGGCGGCCCGGCCGGCCGGTGCGCGCGAGCCCGGCGAGATCATCGTGCAGGAAGGCGTGCTGACCAACGAGCGCGTGCACAACGGCGTGGCCGAGCCCGTGGTCTACATGATGGACCGCTACGTGGTCGGCGGCTTCTACCGCGTGCATGCCGACAGCGCGCCCGACGAGAACCTCAAGCTGCCCGGCGCGAGCTTCGTGCCGCTGGCCTTCTCCGAGAGCGCGCACCTGCCGCAGCCCGGTGCCAAGCCCGGAGCCAGCGCGCCCAACCGCTTCTACATGTATGGCGTGGTCGGCCGGCTCGCGATGGTCGCCGCCAGCTACGAGATGGAAGCCACCGACCCGGACGCCGAAGTCTACGAATGACCCCCACCGCGCGCCGTGTTTGCGGCCCGCGCGGGTGACGGCAGAATAGCGGCCCCACAGCAACGGAAATCAAAGGGCGGCGAGGGCGAGGATCGAGGCGCGGCGGATGCCACCGTCCGCCGATGCGCGCCCCCTGGCATACCTGATGCGTCGTCATCGCGAGCCGCCGGCCCTTTTCCCATCGACCTCGTGTCAGCCCCCAAATCCCTCTCCGCCGGCCTGATCGTCGGCGCCATCGGCGTCGTCTATGGCGACATCGGCACCAGCGTGCTGTATGCCGTCAAGGAAGTCTTCGGCCACGGCCACGTTCCCTTCACCGTCGAGAACGTCTACGGCATCCTCTCGATGTTCGTCTGGACGCTCACCACCATCGTCTCGCTCAAGTACGTGGTGCTCGTGCTGCGTGCCGACAACGAGGGCGAGGGCGGCCTGGTCGCGATGCTGGCGCTGGCCTCGCGCGCCGTGGCCGACAAGCCGCGGCTGCGCCACCTGCTGCTGGTGATCGGCATCTTCGGCACCTCGCTGTTCTACGGCGACGGGGTCATCACGCCGGCGATCTCGGTGCTGTCGGCGGTCGAGGGCCTGGAGGTGGTGTCGCCGCACTTCAAGCACTACGTGATCCCGATCACCCTGGTGGTGCTGTTCTGCCTGTTCGCGGTGCAGAAGCACGGCACGGCGGGCATCGGCCGCTTCTTCGGGCCGATCACGGTGGTGTGGTTCCTCGCGCTGGCGGTGCTCGGCGTGTGGCACATCGTCGACCACCCCGAGATCCTGAAGGCCCTGAGCCCGTTCTACGCACTCAAGTTCATCTGGGACAACCCCGGCACCAGCTTCATCCTGCTGGGCGCCATCGTGCTGTGCGTGACCGGCGCCGAGGCGCTGTACGCCGACCTCGGCCACTTCGGCAAGGCGCCGATCCGCATCGCCTGGTTCACCGTGGTGATGCCGGCGCTGATCCTCAACTACTTCGGCCAGGGCGCGCTGCTGCTGGCCAACCCCGAGGCGGTGAAGAACCCGTTCTTCATGATGGCGCCCGAATGGGCGCTGATCCCGCTGGTGCTGCTGGCCACCGCCTCCACGGTGATCGCCTCGCAGGCCCTGATCACCGGCGCCTTCAGCGTCACGCGCCAGGTGATCCAGCTCGGCTACCTGCCGCGCCTGAACATCGAGCACACCAGCGTGCGCACGGCCGGCCAGATCTACATCCCGCTGGTCAACTGGGGCCTGTTCGTGGCGATCGTGCTGGCGGTGGTCATGTTCCGCTCCTCGAGCAGCCTGGCCGCGGCCTACGGCATCGCCGTGACCACCGACATGCTGATCACCACGGTGCTGACCTTCTTCGTGATCCGCTACGCCTGGAAGCTGCCGCTGGCGCTGTGCATCGCCTCGACCGCGGCCTTCTTCTTCATCGACTTCATGTTCTTCGCGTCGAACCTGCTCAAGCTGCCCGAGGGCGGCTGGTTCCCGCTGGTGATCGGCGGCGCGGTGTTCGTGCTCATGATCACCTGGAAGGAAGGGCGCCGCCTCATGGGCGAGGTGCAGCGCTCCGATGCGATCGAGCTGAAGGCCTTCCTCGATTCGGTGTTCGAGAATCCGCCGGTGCGCGTGGACGGCACCGCCGTGTTCCTCACGGCCGAGCCTGGCGTGGTGCCCAATGCGCTGCTGCACAACCTCAAGCACAACAAGGTGCTGCACGAGCAGAACCTGTTCGTCACCGTGCGCAACCACGAGGTGCCGTGGATCCCGATGGACAAGCGCATCGAGATCGAGCCGCTGGGCCGCCATTGCTGGCAGGTGATCGTGCACTACGGCTTCAAGAACGACATCGACCTGCCGCGCGCGCTCGACAACGCGCGCCTGCGCGGCTGCCAGCTCGAGCCGATGCTGACCAGCTACTTCCTTTCGCGCGACGTCGTGATCCCCACGCTGGGCAGCGGCATGGCGCCCTGGCGCGAGAAGCTGTTCGCGCAGATGCACCACAACGCGAGTGGCGCTGCGGCCTTCCTGGGGCTGCCGAACAACGCGGTGGTGGAGCTGGGGTCGAAGATCGAGATCTGAGCGCGGCCGGCCGGGCGCTTCAGCGGAAGTCGTCCGGCCGCTCCTGCGCGAGCTGCCCCATGTGCGCCGCGATCGCGCCGGGCGTGGTGAACCAGATCTCGCCGCGGTCGCGCGCGAGCGCCAGCTGCGTCAACACGCCGCGCAGATGGCGCAGCCGGTAGGGCTGGCCCACGATGTAGGGATGCAGCGCGAGGCCCATCACCAGCGGCTGGGCGCGCGACTGCACCAGCATCTCCTCGAAGTTGTCGCGCACCATCGCGCAGAAGTCCTTCGCGTCCATCAGCCGGCCCACGATCATCGGGATGTCGTTGAGCTCCTGCGGATAGGGCACCGACCAGATCGCGCCGCCGCCGCGCGTGCGCATGCGCACCGGCTGGTCGTCGTGGCACCAGTTGAGCGTGTAGCCGTAGCCGGTCTCGGCCAGCAGGTCGGGCGTGAGCGGGCTCTCGGAGATCCACGGCGACAGCCAGCCCGCGGGCGCCTGCCCGCTCTCGCGCGCCATGCGTTCGCGGCAGCGCACCAGCAGCGCGCGCTCGTGGTCTTCGCCGAGCGCGCCCTGGCGCTCGGCATTGCTGTGGCCATGGCCGATCAGCTCGTCGCCGCGCGCCACCACCGCCTGCACCAGTTCCGGGCAGTGGTCGTACAGGGCCGTGTTGACCAGCGCGCCCGCGGGCAGCCCGAGCGCGTCGAACAGCTCGAGGCAGCGCCAGGCGCCCACGCGGTTGCCGTATTCGCGCCAGCCGTGGTTGAGCACATCGGGCTGCGGCGAGGCCGGGCCGAGGCAGGCGCCCAGCCCGTCGCCGAAGGCGAAGTGCTCGAGGTTGAAGCCGAGGTAGACCGCGAGCCGCGCGCCGTTGGGCCAGCGGTAGTCGGGCCGGCGCGTGATCGGCCGGTAGTCGAAGCGGTCGTGCGAGGGCAGCAGTTCGGGCCAGCGTGTCGTCATGCCCAGGCCGCCTGCAAGCCTCGTGCCCGATGGTCGACATATCGTTCGAAAATTGTTGACCATCGCTCGGCCAACGCGGGCCGGCGCGGGCGGCCCGGCACAATCGCGCGATGCGTTTCTTCAAGGACCTGAGCCTTTCCGCCTTCACCGCCGGCTTCGTCGCCGTGCTCGTCGGTTTCACGAGTTCGGTCGCCATCGTGTTCCAGGCCGCGCAGGCCTTCGGTGCCACGCCCGAGATGGTGGCCTCGTGGATGTGGGCGCTGGGCATCGGCATGGGGCTGGCCTCGGTGCTGCCCTCGCTGTGGTGGCGCAAGCCCGTGATGATCGCCTGGAGCACGCCCGGCGCCGCGGTGCTGGCGGTGGCCGGCGCGGGCCATGGCATGGGCGAGGCGGTCGGCGCCTTCGTCGTCTGCGCGCTGCTGATCGTGCTGGCCGGCGCCACCGGCTGGTTCGAGCGCGTGATGAACCGGATCCCGATGGCCATCGCCTCGGCGCTGCTGGCCGGCGTGCTCGCGCGCTTCGGCCTCGCGGCCTTCACCGCGGCGCAGACCGCGCTGCCCCTGGTGCTGCTGATGCTGGCCACCTACCTCGTGGGCAAGCGCTGGCTGCCGCGCTACGCGGTGCCGCTCACGCTGCTGGTGGCGATCGCCTTCGCGGCCGCGCGTGGCGAACTCGCCTGGTCGGCGGTGCATGTCTCGCTGACCTGGCCGGTGTTCGTCATGCCGGTGTTCCACTGGCAGGCGATCGTGAGCCTGGCGCTGCCGCTGTTCGTCGTCACCATGGCCTCGCAGAACCTGCCGGGCGTGGCGGCGATCCGCGCCGCCGGCTATGGCGAGCTGCCGGTCAGCAAGCTCATCACGATCAGCGGCCTGACCACGCTGGTGCTCGCGCCCTTCGGCGCCTTCGCGCTCAACCTCAGCGCCATCACCGCCGCGATCTGCATGGGCCGCGAAGCCCACGAGGACCCGGCGCGGCGCTACACCGCGGCCGTGAGCTGCGGCGCGATCTACGTCGTGATCGGCCTGTTCGGCGCGGCCGTGACCGGGCTGCTCACGGCTTTTCCGAAGGAGCTGGTCGCGGCCATCGCGGGGCTCGCGCTGCTCGGCACCATCGGCGGCGGACTGGCGGCCGCGGTGCGCGACGAGCCGCACCGCGAGGCCGCGCTGATCACCTTCCTGGTCACGCTCTCGGGCGTGACCATCGCCGGCATCGGCTCGGCCTTCTGGGGCGTGGTGGCGGGCGCGTTCGCGCTCGCGGTGCAGCGGCTGGGCAACCGGCCGGGCCCGCCAAAAGCCCCGGCCGGCCAGGGCCTCGCCGCTTCCGGCAACATCGCGACCGACAGCAGCAACATGGCGGCCCCGCCGGGCGCCGGAAAGACTTCCTGATGAAAAACATCCTCTTCGTGGCCGACCCGCTCGATCACTTCAAGATCTACAAGGACACCACCTTCTCGATGATGCGCGAGGCCCAGCGCCGCGGCCACCGCATCGCGGCCTGCCTGCCGCAGGACCTGCAGTGGGTGTCGGGCGGCAAGGTCACGGCCACGGTGCGGCAGGTCACGCTGACCGGCGACCCCAAGGACTGGTACGCCGTCGACATCGTCGAGAGCAAGGCGCTGGCCGATTTCGACGCCGTGCTGATGCGCAAGGACCCGCCCTTCGACGCCGAGTACATCTACGCCACCCACCTGCTCGAGCAGGCCGAGCGCGAGGGCGCGCGCGTGGTGAACAAGCCGCGCGCGCTGCGCGACCATCCCGAGAAGCTCGCGATCATGGAGTTTCCGCAGTTCACCGCGCCCACGCTGGTCACGCGCAGCGCGCAGGCGGTGCGCGACTTCCATGCGCAGCACGGCGACATCATCCTGAAGCCGCTCGACGGCATGGGCGGCATGGGCATCTTCCGCGTGAAGCAGGACGCGCTGAACCTCGGCTCGATCGTCGAGACGCTCAACAAGGACGGCGCCGAAACCATCATGGTGCAGCGCTTCGTGCCCGACGTGGTCGAGGGCGACAAGCGCATCCTGATCATCGCGGGCGAGCCCGCGCCCTTCGTGCTGGCGC
>NZ_JBZAYE010000162.1:0-13302 GCF_058244205.1 Variovorax sp. 20P10.2.4 | reverse complement strand
CAGCGGCTCGCGCCCGGCACGCTCGAAGGCTACGAGCCGATGGGATACGGCTACCAGTGGTGGACCTTCCCGCGCGGCGCGCAGGCGCTGCCCGAGCTCGACGGCGGCCTGTTCGCCGCGCTCGGCATCTTCGGGCAGCAGCTCTACATCCATCCGAAGGAGCAGCTCGTGGTCGCGATCCACAGCGCCTGGCCGCAACCGGTGCACGGGCCGAGCCTGGTCGAGACGCACGCGCTGCTGGGCGCGCTGGTGGGCGCCCTGCGCGCCTAGGCCCTATTTCGCCAGCGCCTTCAGCGCCAGCTTGATGCCGTCGCTCACGCTCACGTCCTTCGGCAGTGCCTTGAGCGCGGCGGCCGCTTCCTTGTCGCTGTAGCCCAGCGCCACCAGCGCCTGCAGGATGTCGGCCTGGGCATCGGAGGCGGCATGCGCGGGCAGCCCGATGTCGGCCCCGAGCTTGCCCTTGAGCTCGAGCAGGAGGCGCTCGGCGATCTTCTTGCCGATGCCGGGCACCTTCACCAACCGGCCGGCCTCCTGCAGGGTGACGGCCTGCGAGAGCTCGCCCACGCTCATGCCCGAGAGCACGCCCAGCGCGGTGCGCGGGCCCACGCCCGAGATCTTGATGAGCTGGCGGAAGGCGGCGCGCTCCTCGGCGCTGCCGAAGCCGTAGAGAATCTGCGCGTCCTCGCGCACGATGAAGTGCGTGAGCAGCGAGATCTTGGCGCCGACGCCGGGCAGGTTGTAGAAGGTGCTCATCGGCACGTCGACCTCGTAGCCGACGCCGTTGCAGTCGATCACCACCTGCGGCGGATTGCGTTCGGCAAGTATCCCGGTGAGTTTGCCTATCATTGGCGCCCCCCCGACGCTTGCGGCGCTTCCCGCCTTGGGTTGCATTTTCTGGAGCAGGGCCGGTCTTGCATGGGCTACCAATAAAGATGGAAATGGAAACCGCGTGATTCTGCGACACACCTTCGCTCCGCCCAACAACACGCGCCTGGGCCACCTGTGCGGCCCGCTCGACGCCCACCTGCGCCGCATCGAGGAGGCGCTCGCGGTGAAGATCGCGCACCGCCACGAGCAGTTCAAGATCGACGGCCCCAAGGTCAACGCCCAGCGCGCGATGGACGTGCTGCAGGCGCTCTACGAGATCGCCCAGCGGCCGATCGACGCGGCGGTGGTGCAGCTCACGCTGGCCGGCGACGGCTCGATGGACGAGGACGTGGACGGCGCGGTCACGCTCGCCACCCGGCGCGCCGACCTGCGCGCGCGCACGCCGACCCAGAGCCTGTACCTCGACAACATCGCCAAGCACGACATCACCTTCGGCATCGGCCCGGCCGGCACCGGCAAGACCTACCTCGCGGTGGCCTGCGCGGTCGATGCGCTCGAGCGCAGCGCGGTGCAGCGCATCGTGCTCACGCGCCCGGCGGTCGAGGCCGGCGAACGCCTGGGCTTCCTGCCCGGCGACCTGACGCAGAAGGTCGACCCCTACCTGCGGCCGCTGTACGACGCGCTCTACGACCTGATGGGCTTCGAGAAGGTGCAGAAGGCCTTCGAGCGCAACGCGCTGGAGATCGCGCCGCTGGCCTTCATGCGCGGGCGCACGCTCAACAACGCCTTCGTGATCCTCGACGAGGCGCAGAACACCACGCCCGAGCAGATGAAGATGTTCCTCACGCGCATCGGCTTCGGCGCCAAGGCGGTGGTGACGGGCGACGTGAGCCAAATCGACCTGCCCAAGCAGCAGCTCAGCGGCCTGATCGACGCCGAGCGCGTGCTGCGGCGCGTGAACGGCATCGCGATCACGCATTTCACGAGCGCCGACGTGGTGCGCCATCCGCTGGTGGCGCGCATCGTCGACGCCTACGACGGCCAGCGCAAGCGCGCCGGCGCGGGCGGGCACTGAGATGGCGCTGGCCGCCCTCACCCTGTCGCTGCAGTTCGGACGCTTCAAGGGCGTGGAACGGCACCGCGCCGCGCTGCCGCGCCACGGCGTGACGCGCTGGATCCGCCATGCGCTCGATGCCGACGCCGAGATCACGGTGCGCATCGTCGATGCCGACGAGGGCCAGCAGCTGAACCGCGAATTCCGCGGCAAGGACTACGCGACCAACGTGCTGACCTTCGACTATGCGCAGGCGCCCGTGGTCATGGCCGACCTGGTGCTGTGCGCGCCCGTGGTGGCGCGCGAGGCGAAGGAGCAGCGCAAGACGCTGGCCGCGCACTATGCGCACCTGCTGGTGCACGGCACGCTGCACGCGCAGGGCTGGGACCACGAGACCGGCGAGGAAGACGCCGAGGCGATGGAAGCGCGCGAGATCGAGATCCTCGCGGGGCTGGGCATCCGCGATCCCTACAACCGCTGAGACCCGCGCACCGATGACCATGGATGACACCGACCCGTGGCTCGTGCGCTGGCTGCCGCTGCTGGCCGAATGCGCGGGCGCCGACCCGGTGCTTGAACTGGGCTGCGGCGACGGACGCGACAGCGCCACGCTGGCGGCCGCGGGACTGCGCGTGGAGGCGATCGAGCTGTCGGCACGGGCGGCGGATGCCGCGCGCGAGCGGCGCCTGGCGGGCGTGCGCGTGCACGACCAGGATTTCCGCGCGCCCTTTCCGCTGGCCGAGGGGCAGCGCATCGGCGTCGTGCTCGCGAGCCTGTCGCTGCACTACTTCGAATGGGCGCAGACGCTGGAACTGGTCGAGCGCATCCATGCGCTGCTGCGGCCCGGCGGCGTGCTGCTGTGCCGGCTCAACTCGGTCAATGACCGGCACTACGGCGGCCGCGGCCCGGGGCGCGCGGACGAGGACAACCTCTACCTCGTCGATGGCGCGCCGAAGCGCTTCTTCGAGCGCGGCACGGTGCAGCGGCTGTTCGCGCGCGGCTGGCGCATCGCGCAGCTCGAGGAGCTGAGCATAGCCCGCTACGAGCACCCGAAGGTGGCGTGGGAAGCGCTGCTGCGGCGCGACTGAACCAGGGGGCGCCGCCCTCAGCTCATCTGCAGCGGAATCGTGACCGGCCCGTCGTTGAGCAGGTGCACCTGCATGTCGGCGCCGAACTCGCCCGTGGCCACCACGGGATGCGCGGCGCGCGCCTGGGCGACGAAGTAGTCATAGAGCCGGCGGCCCTCGTCGGGCGGCGCCGCGAGCGTGAAGCTCGGACGGTTGCCGCCGCTCACGTCGGCCGCGAGCGTGAACTGGCTCACCACCAGCAGGCCGCCGCCGATGTCCTGCACGCTGCGGTTCATCTTGCCGGCCTCGTCGGAAAAGATGCGCAGCTTGAGCATCTTGGCGAGCATGCGCTCGGCCGCGGCATCGGTGTCGCCGCGCTCGGCGCACAGCAGCACGAGCAGGCCGGCGCCGATCTCGCCGACGGTGCGGCCCGCGATGTCGACGCGCGCCTGCGCCACGCGCTGGAGCACTGCTTTCATGGATGGGATTCCTCGGGGGTATCTGACGGAAGCCGGGTGGCGCGGGCTTCCATGCCCAGCGGCAGCAGCTGGATGGTCACGCGCAGGCCGGGCACCGCGTCCATCAGGGCCTGCTCGAGCGCGTCGCGCAGGGCGGCGGCGCGCTCCAGGGTCCAGTCGCCGGGCACATGCATGTGCAGGTCGGCGAAGCGGCGCTGGCCGGCGCTGCGCGTGAAGATGTCGTCGAAGCGCAGCCGGCCGCCCTCGGGCACGCCGGCGGCGAAGCGCTCGAGCGTGGCGCGCAGCAGCGCCTGGGTCTCGGGCTCGAGCGCCTGGTCCATCAGGCCCTGCGAGGAGCGCCAGACCAGCTTCGCGCCCTCGCGCGCGATGTTCAGCGCCACGCCGATGGCCAGCAGCGGGTCGAGCCAGAGCCAGCCGGTGAAATGCACGGCGACGATGCCCACCAGCACCGCGGCCGAGGTCCAGACGTCGGCCATCAGGTGGCGCGCGTCGGCCTCGAGCGCGATCGAGCGGCGGGCCTGGGCGGCGCGGAACAGCAGCCACGCGAGCCCGGCGTTCAGGCCCGAGCTGACGATCGACAGCGCGAGGCCCCAGCCGAGCTGCTCGAGCGGCTGCGGCGCCAGCAGCCGCTGCACCGAGACCCAGAAGATGGCGACGGCCGCGCCCACGATGAGGATGCCCTCGAAGCCCGAGGAGAAGTACTCGGCCTTGTGGTGGCCATAGGGATGGCCCTCGTCGGCGGGGCGCTCCGCGATCGTCACCATGGCCAGCGCGAAGGTGGCGCTGGCCAGGTTGACGAAGGACTCCATGGCGTCCGAGATCAGGCCCATCGAATGGGTGATGTAGCCCGCGAGGCTCTTGAGCACGATCGTGACCAGCGCCACCGCGATGGACGCCCGCAACAGGGTCTTGGGGGTGAGATTCATGCGAGCGTGGAGGGTGATGACGGCGACAGGCGACAGGAAAAACGGTAAAAGGCCGCAGTTAGCCACCGAATTATCATGTTCGTGTCCAGGTGTAACGCCTTCGCATTAATAATTGTGTCCGCCCCGAAACAGTTCGCGGAAAACCCGATGATGCACAAGAAATTCCTCCTGCCCCTGCTGGGCTGCGCGCTGCTTGGCGCTGCGGCGATCTCGCAGGCGCAGACCGCCCCGAGCACCCCGGCCGCCGCGCCGGTCCCCACTGCGGCCGCTCCCGCCGCGACCGCCCCCGAGCGCCAGGCCGGCTTCGTGAAGTCGGTGCGCGGCGACGTCAAGCTGCTGAGCGCCGCCGCCACCGCCCGCAACGCCGTGCCCGGCGACGCCCTGGCCTCGGTCGACCGGATCGTGACCGGCCCCGACTCCTCGGCCGCGGTCGTGCTGCGCGACGACACCACGCTGGTGGTCGGCCCCTCCTCGCGGCTCGACCTCAAGCAGTTCCACTTCGACGCCACCACCCACGAAGGCGGGCTGCTGGTTTCGCTGCTGCGCGGCTCGATGCGCATGATCACCGGCCTGATCGGCAAGACCAACCCCGACGCGGTGCGCGTCGAGACGCAGACGGCGACCATCGGCATCCGCGGCACCGACTTCATCGTCCAGACCGACGGCCAGCCATGATGCGTTCCGGTTCCAGTTCCCTCATTTCCTCCCGCCTGCGCTTCCTCGGTGCCGCGTTGCTGGTCGCGCTGCTCGCGGCCTGTTCCTCGCCCGCCACCCGCGTGGTGCTGCTGCCGCAGGCAGATGGCTCCGCCTCGGCGGTGGTGGTGCGCGCCAAGAACGGCGAGGAGGTGCTCTCGCAGCCCTACCAGCGCGCCACGGCCAAGCAGGGCGCCTCGGGCGCGCCGGTGGTCGACGCCGCCGATGCGGCCAAGGTGCAGGCCGAGAACAAGCCGCTGTTCGACATGCGCCCGCCGCCGTCGCAGCGCTACACGGTGTACTTCGAGCTCGGCACCATCACGCTGACGGCCGCCTCGCAGAAGATCATGGAAGAGGCGCTGGCCGCCGCGCAGGCGCGCCCGGGCGGCGACATCGTCGTGGTCGGCCACACCGACACCAAGGGCACGCTGCAGAACAACGACGCCCTCTCGCGCCGCCGCGCGCAGGAAGTGGCCCAGCTCTTCATCGAGCGCCGCTTCCCGGCCAACCGCATCGAGGCCGCGGGCCGCGGCGAACGCGAACTGGCGGTGCCGACGGCCGACGAGGTCGACGAGCCGCGCAACCGGCGCGTGACGATCGAAGTGCGCTGAGGCGCGCCCCTCGCGCAAAAAAGGCCGGGATCGACCCGGCCTTTTTTGTTTGGAAGCACCCGGCTCAGGACAAGGTCACGCGCGCGAACTTGCGCTTGCCGACCTGCACCACGTAGCTGCCGGCCGGCAGCTTGAGCCCCTTGTCGCTGACCACCGCGCCGTCGATGCGCACGCCGCCGCCATCGATCAGGCGGTTGCCCTCGCCGGACGAGGCCGCGAGGTTGGCCTGCTTGAGCAGCTGGCCGATGCCCAGCGGGGCGCCGGCCAAAGTCACTTCGGGGATCTCGTCGGGCACGCCGCCCTTGCTGCGGTTGACGAAATCCTGCTCGGCCGCCTCGGCCGCCGCCGGGCTGTGGAAGCGCGCCGTGATCTCCTTGGCGAGCGCGACCTTGGCGTCCTTCGGGTTGCGGCCGCCCTCGATCTCGGCCTTGAGCGCCGCGATCTCCTCGAGCGAACGGAAGCTCAGCAGCGTATACCAGCGCCACATCAGGTCGTCGGAAATCGACAGCACCTTGGCGTACATGGTGTTGGCGTCTTCGCTGATACCGATGTAGTTGTTCTTGCTCTTGGACATCTTCTCGACGCCATCGAGCCCTTCCAGCAGCGGCATAGTGAGTATGCACTGCGGTTCCTGGCCATATTCCTGCTGCAGATGCCGGCCCACGAGCAGGTTGAACTTCTGGTCGGTGCCGCCGAGCTCGAGGTCGCTCTTGAGCGCTACCGAGTCGTAGCCCTGCATCAGCGGGTAGAGGAACTCGTGCACCGAGATCGACTGGCCGGCCTTGAAGCGCTTGTTGAAGTCGTCGCGCTCCATCATCCGCGCCACCGTGTACTTGGCGGCCAGCTGGATCATGCCGCGCGCGCCCAGCGGGTCGCTCCATTCGGAGTTGTAGCGGATCTCGGTCTTCTCGGGATCGAGCACCAGGCTGGCCTGCTTGTAGTAGGTCTGGGCGTTGGCCTCGATCTGCTCGCGCGTGAGCGGCGGACGCGTGCTGTTGCGGCCCGAGGGGTCGCCGATGGTGGTGGTGAAGTCGCCGATCAGGAAGATCACGCGGTGCCCCAGGTCCTGGAGCTGGCGCATCTTGTTGAGCACCACCGTGTGGCCGATGTGGATGTCGGGCGCGGTCGGGTCCAGCCCGAGCTTGATGCGCAGCGGGGTGCCGCTGGCTTCGGAGCGTTGCAGCTTGCGGACCCACTCGTCCTGGGGGAGCAGTTCGTCAGCCCCCCGGAGGGAGATTTCGAGCGCGCGTCCTACACTATTTGAAAGGTCCATGGATGTAACAGATTCGGCGTTCATGGGCTTTTTTTGGCTGACTTTTGGAGTGCGGAAGCTATACTCGCCCGACTTTTTCAAGCGCCGGATTCTAAGCGGCGCTTTTTCCGCACCGTCCTGCCGCCCTGACCGCTCTGGGCTCTGCAGCGCGGATCTGCAGAAACCTGAGCTGGAATTCATAGTTTGATCAACGGCATTCTTGCCGCCGAGGAGCTTCTCGCTTCTCGCGTGGCTTATATGTTCCGGACCTACCCCAAGCAGATCACCGCGATCATCGCGGCGGCTCTGCTGAGCGCCGGAACCCTCGCCGTGGCTTCGCTCGGACCCGACGCCTCGGACCTCCCGGTCCACCAGGTGCTCGAAGCCACTTCCGCCCCCCTGTCGTTCGCCGAACAGGCCACGTCGCTCGAGGACTTCAGCTTCACGCTGTTCCGCACCGACGTCACCCGCTCGAGCGACACCGCCGAGGCGCTGCTCAAGCGCCTGGGCATCTCCGACCCGGCCGCCAGCGCCTTCGTGCGCGGCAGCGGCGAGGCCCGTTCCGCGCTGTTCGCGCGCGCCGGCCGCACCGTGACCGCCGAGGCCACGCAGGACAACCAGCTCAAGAAGCTCAGCGCACGCTGGATTCCCGACGGCGACGGCGGCTTCAAGCGCTTCGTGATCGAACGCACGCCCGTGGGCTTCGTGGCCCTGACCGAGCGCGACACCCTCACGCCGGGCGCCCGCCTGGCCAGCGGCACCATCCGCAGCTCGCTGTTCGCCGCCACCGACGAAGCGCGCATCCCCGATGGCGTCGCGAGCCAGCTGGCCGACATCTTCGCGGGCGACGTCGACGTGCGCCAACTGCGCAAGGGCGACCGCTTCGCCGTGGTCTACGAGACCTTCGAGGCCGACGGCCAGGCGCTGCGCAGCGGCCGCGTGCTCTCGGCCGAGTTCGAGAACAACGGCAAGATCCACCAGGCCGTGTGGTTCCAGCCGCCGGGCGCGGGCCAGAAGGGCAGCTACTACCGCCCGAACGGCGACAGCCTGCGCAAGGCCTACCTGGCGACGCCGGTGGAATTCACGCGCGTGTCGAGCGGCTTCGCGATGCGCATGCATCCGATCCTCAACAGCTGGCGCCAGCACAACGGCATCGACTACGCGGCGCCCACCGGCACCGCCGTGCGCACGGTCGGCGACGGCACGGTCGACTTCGCCGGCACGCAGAACGGCTACGGCAACATCGTCATCATCAATCACCGCAACAACCAGCAGACGGCCTATGCGCACCTGAGCCGCATCGACGTCAAGGCCGGCCAGAGCGTGAGCCAGGGCCAGACCGTCGGCGCCGTGGGCTCCACGGGCTGGGCCACCGGTCCGCACCTGCACTTCGAATTCCGGGTCAACGGCGTCTACCAGAACCCGACCTCGATCGCGCAGGAAGGCGGTGCCCCGATCACCGCCGCGATGCGCCCGGCCTTCGAGCGCATCGCCGTCGGCGCGCGCAACGAACTGGCCGCCGCGTTCTCGGTGGTGCAGGCCAGCGCGGACTGAGCGCCGCGCTCCTCCTCTCATATATAGAAGCGCCGGAACGTCCGGCAGCTCCCCCAGCCCCATGGCCACCGGCGATCTCTACATCGGACTGATGTCGGGCACCTCGCTCGATGGCGTGGACGGCGTGCTCGCCGACTTCTCCGACGGCGGGATCTCGGTCACCGGCTACGCCACCGCCCCCTTCCCGGTCGGTCTGCGCGGCGAGCTGATGGCCCTCAACACCCCGGGCGACAACGAACTGCACCGCGCGGCGCTCGCCGGCAACGGGCTGGCGCGCGTCTACGCGGGCGTGGTCGAGCAACTGCTGGCCGATGCCGGCCTCGAACCCGGCGCGGTGCGTGCCGTCGGCGTGCATGGCCAGACCGTGCGCCACCGGCCCGGCGAATTCGACGAGGTCGGCTACACGCTGCAGCTCAACAATCCTTCGCTGCTGGCCGAGCTCTGCGGCATCGACGTGGTAGCCGACTTCCGCAGCCGCGACCTCGCGGCCGGCGGCCAGGGCGCGCCGCTGGTGCCGGCCTTCCACCGGGCGCTGTTCGCCGGGCCCGGCGAGCCGATCGCGGTGCTGAACCTCGGCGGCATCTCGAACCTGAGCCTGCTGCCGGCCAGCGACGCACCCGAGGGCGCGGTGGTGCTGGGCTTCGACTGCGGCCCCGGCAATGCGCTGATGGACCACTGGTGCCAGCGCTACCACGGCCAGCCCTTCGACCTCGACGGCCAGTGGGCCGCGAGCGGCAAGGTGCTGCCCGAACTGCTCGCGCGGCTGCAGGGCGAGCCCTTCTTCGCCAAGGCCCCGCCCAAGAGCACCGGGCGCGACCTGTTCAATCCCGAATGGCTGGCCGCGCACGTGGGCACCGGCGCGGGCGACGCCCCGGTCGACGTGCAGGCGACGCTCGCCGAGCTGACGGCCAGCACCTGCGCCGCCGACCTGCTGCGCTACGGAAAAGAGAGCAAGCTGCTGATCGTCTGCGGCGGCGGCGCGCTCAACGGCCACCTGCTGTCGCGGCTGCGCGCCCTGCTGCCGGGCATTGCCGTGGTGGCCTCGAACGAACGCGGCCTGCCGCCGCAGCAGGTCGAGGCGGCTGCCTTCGCCTGGCTGGCGCGCGCCACGGTGCGGCGCGAGAGCGGCAACCTCGCCAGCGTGACCGGCGCGCGCGGCGCGCGCGTGCTGGGCGCGATCTACCCGGCCTGACTCAGCCCTGGCCCGAGACTTCGGGCTGCGCGGGCCGCGGCGCCCGCACTTCCGCCGGCAGATGCCAGAAGATGAGCGCCGAAGCCACCGTGATCAGGCCCATGCTCGCGAAGGTGGCCTGGAAGGCATCGAGCGTGCGCACCGCGGTGTCGGTGCCGAAGATGCCGTTGTAGCCCGCCAGCACCGCGCCCGCGGCGGCCACACCCATGCTCATCGCGAGCATCTGCACCATCGACAGCAGGCTGTTGCCGCTGCTGGCCATGCTGCCGTCGAGGTCCTTGAGGGTGATGGTGTTCATCGCCGTAAACTGCAGCGAATTGACCGCGCCGAAGAACAGCAGCTGCAGCACATGCAGCGCGACGGGCTGGCCCGGCGCCGTGAGGCCGAAACTGGCCATCGCGAGCCCCACCAGCACCGTGTTGACCACCAGCACCTGGCGGTAGCCGTGGCGCGTGATCAGCGAGGTGGCGAAGCGCTTCATCGCCATGCCGGCCAGCGCCACCGGCAGCATCATCAGGCCCGCGCGCACCGGCGAATAGCCCATCGACACCTGCAGCAGCAGCGGCACCAGGAAGGGCATGCAGCTGCTGCCCAGGCGCGAGAACAGGTTGCCGAGCAGGCCGATGCTCAGGGTCGGCACCTTGAACAGCGAGGGCGCGAACAGCGGCTCGGGCGTGCGCGCCGCGCGCAGCCAGTAGGCCGCCACGCTCGCAAAGCCGAAGACCAGCACCACCATCACGCCGCCCTGGCGCAGGCCGAGCTCGGCCACGCCGTCGAGCGAGAGCGAGATCGCCACCATGCCGAAGGCCAGCAGGCCGTAGCCCACGCCATCGAAGCGCCGCAGCGCGGCGCCGCGCAGGTCGGGCATGAAGCGCAGGGTGGCGATGCAGCCGGCCAGGCCCACCGGCACGTTGATCAGGAAGATCCAGTGCCACGAGGCGTACTGCACCAGCCAGCCGCCCAGCGTGGGCCCGAGCAGCGGCCCGATCAGGCCGGGAATGGCCACGAAGCTCATCGCCTGCAGGAATTCGCCGCGCGGCACGGTGCGCAGCAGCGCCAGCCGCCCCACCGGCAGCAACAGTGCGCCGCCGAGCCCCTGCACCACGCGCGCGGCCACCAGCTGGCCCAGCCCGTGCGAGAGCGCGCACAGCACCGAGCCCAGCGCGAACAGCACGATGGCCGCGAAGAACACGCGCCGGGTGCCGAAGCGGTCGGCGATCCAGCCCGAGGCCGGGATCAGCATCGCCATCGTCAGCGCATAGGCCACCACCACCGACTGCATGCGCAGCGGGCTCTCGCCGAGGCTGGCCGCCATCGCCGGCAGCGCCGTGTTGATGATGGTGGCGTCCAGCGTCTGCATGAAGAAGCCCACCGCCACGAGCCACAGCAGGCTCTTGCGGGCGGGGGCGACGGCGGTGTTGGCTACGGCGGTGTCGGGCGGCATGGGCGGGGATGGAGGCACAAAGCAAAAAGCCGCCCGGAGGCGGCTTGGTGGGGGGATGGTGCGCTGCGGGCAGGCACCATCGGTCGGATCAGGCCGAGAAGCTGGAGCCGCAGCCGCAGGTGCTGGTGGCGTTCGGGTTCTTGATCACGAACTGGGCGCCCTGCAGGTCTTCCTTGTAGTCGATCTCGGCGCCGACCAGGTACTGGTAGCTCATGGCATCGATCAGCAACGACACGCCGTTCTTGGTCATGGTCGTGTCGTCTTCGTTGGTGATCTCGTCGAAAGTGAAGCCGTACTGGAAGCCCGAGCAGCCGCCACCCTGGACGAACACGCGCAGCTTGAGGTCGGGATTGCCTTCTTCGGCGATCAGGTCGGCCACCTTGGCGGCCGCGCTGTCGGTGAAGACGATCGGTTCGGGCATCTGGGTCTGGATGTTTTCGGCAAGGGCGCTCATGAGGGGAAACTCCTGGAGAGGGGCCGGAACATGCGGCCAAGGGAGGGAATGCTACTGCAATGCGGGCTTTGGGGCCGGGGCCACGGGCGGTGCACCCAATGCAAGTGGGGTCGCAACCACAGGAGGGCAAGGCCGGCTCGGCCGGCGATGCCCATGAAAAAACCGCCCGAAGGCGGTTTTCTCGGCAGGCGAAGGCTGGAGATCAGCGCTTCGAGAACTGCTTGCGGCGGCGTGCGGAGTGCAGACCGACCTTCTTACGTTCGACTTCACGCGCATCGCGGGTGACGAAGCCGGCCTGGCTCAGCACCGGCTTGAGGCTCGCGTCGTAGTCGATCAGCGCGCGGGTGATGCCGTGGCGGGTTGCGCCGGCCTGACCCGATTCGCCACCGCCGTGCACGTTCACCATGACGTCGAAGGCTTCGAGGTTGTTCGTCAGCGCCAGCGGTTGCTTGGCGATCATGATCGAGGTCTCGCGGCCGAAGAACGCTTGGATGTCCTTGCCGTTGACCGTGATCTTGCCGGTGCCCTTCTTCAGGAACACGCGAGCGACGCTGGATTTGCGACGGCCGGTGCCGTTGTTCCATTCACCAATCATTCTCAAGGCTCCTTACAGTTCCAGCACTTTGGGCTGTTGGGCGGTGTGCGGATGCTCTGCACCACCGTACACCTTGAGTTTCTTGATCATGGCGTAGCCGAGCGGGCCCTTGGGCAGCATGCCCTTGACGGCCTTCTCCAGCGCGCGGCCGGGGTGCTTCGACTGCATGTCGCGGAAGTTCGTCGCCGTGATGCCGCCCGGGTAACCCGAGTGACGGTAGTACACCTTGTCGATGGACTTGGCGCCGGTGACGCGCAGCTGTGCTGCATTGATGATGACGATGAAGTCACCGGTATCGACGTGAGGCGTATAAATGGCCTTGTGCTTGCCGCGCAGACGGAGGGCAACTTCGCTGGCTACCCGTCCGAGGACCTTGTCGGTCGCGTCAATCACAAACCACTCGTGCTTCACGTCAGCGGGTTTTGCGCTGAACGTGGTCATGAGATTTCTCTTTTCAAAAGAGGGTTTGGCGGGCCCTTTTCCACGGTCGGTTTTCCTCTGGTGGGAATCTCTTAGGTGGTGGAAGTACTTCGCCGCGGGGCCACAAAAACGCTGCGAAGCCCGCGATTATACGAAGAATCGGGGTTGGCGGGCAATTTTCGGGATGGCGGCCCTCTCGAGCCCCCGACGCGCCCGATCCGGGCTCAGCGCCAGACCCGCACCAGCTCCAGCGTCTCGCGCGTCATGCCGAGGTAGACGCGGCGGTATTCGGCCTCGAAACGGACCACCCGGCCCAGGTCGGGCGCGTAGTAGGCCGTCGCCTTGAAGGGCAGCGCCTGCGCGGGCCCGGTGCCCACGAGCGCGAACATCCAGCCCTCGAAGGCGATCTGCTGCACGCTCAGCGCCTCACCATCGACGGTCAGGCGGCTCGTGCCGATCACCGTGGCATCGAGCGCGTAGCGCGCCTTCTCCCCGCTGGAGGACGAGGTGTACTCGCTGCGCCAGCGCATGCCCGGCGTCATCGCGGGCCGGGTCCAGCCGTCGGGCGGCGAGGCCGCGTCGAACAGCCCGCCGGCCGGCGAGGTCACCGACACCAGCTGGCCATCGGCCTTCTCGACCCGTGCGCCCTGGTTGTAATAGACGTTCTCGCCCTCGATCCGGTCGACCCGATAGCGCACGGGCGTCCGCACGCCCGTGAGGCCATCGATCAGCA
>NZ_JBZAYE010000161.1:0-13325 GCF_058244205.1 Variovorax sp. 20P10.2.4 | reverse complement strand
GCCGCGGTTGACCATCACCACGCCGCGCGCGGTCTGCAGCGGCGTCAACACCCAGAAGCCGGCGCCGAGGTTGGTGCTGGCCTGCACCAGCGTCTCTTTCTCGTGGAGGAAGGTGCCCGAGAGCCGCACGTGGCGGTACTCGTCGTCGGCCGCATTGACGCGCGGCCAGTCGGCGCGCGCCGGGGGCGCGACCGGCACGGCATGCACGCGCTGCTCGACGCGTTCGATCAGGGCCAGCTTCCAGGCCCGGCGCTCGACCTGCCAGGTGCCGAGCGCGAAGAAGGCGGCGAACAGCACGGCCCCGAGGACCGCCAGCACCACGAGCCCGGCCGCGGAGCGCTGGCGGCCGGCGGGCGTGCGGTCGGTGGCCGGCGCACTCAAGGCATGTTCTTCATGTCGTGCATCGACGGCGGCATCATGTTGGTGTTCATGTGGTACATGACCCACAGCGAACCGGCCAGCGTGATGACCACGAGCACCAGCGTGAAGATCAGCGCCAGCATGTTCCAGCCGCCTTCGGACTTGGTGTCCATGTGCAGGAAGTACACCATGTGCACCACGATCTGCACCACGGCGAAGCCGAGGATGATCAGCGCGGTCGTGCTCTTGCTGTCGAGCACCTTGCCCATCACGAGCCAGAACGGAATGGCGGTGAGGATCACGGCCAGCACGAAGCCGGT
Organism: Variovorax sp. 20P10.2.4; assembly: GCF_058244205.1. Lineage (NCBI taxonomy): Bacteria > Pseudomonadati > Pseudomonadota > Betaproteobacteria > Burkholderiales > Comamonadaceae > Variovorax > Variovorax sp. 20P10.2.4. The sequence continues at coordinate 12,645 of NZ_JBZAYE010000161.1, read as the reverse complement.
CATGTAGCCCTTGAAGGTGCTGTGGCTCACCGGGCCGTCGTCGTGGTGCTCGCCGTGGCCGTGGTCGTCATGGCCGTGGCCATGGGTGTCGTGGGGTGCTGCGCTCATGCCATGGATCCCATCAGGTACACGAAGGTGAAGACGCCGATCCAGACGACGTCCAGGAAGTGCCAGAACATCGACAGGCACATCAGGCGGCGGCGGTTGGCGGCGGTGAAGCCGTGCTTGGGCAGCTGGAACAGCAGCACGATCAGCCAGACGATGCCGAAGGTGACGTGCAGCCCGTGGGTGCCGACCAGCGCGAAGAACGAGGACAGGAAGGCGCTGCGCTGCGGGCCCGCGCCCTCGTGGATCAGGTGCGCGAATTCGTAGAGCTCGAGGCCGATGAAGCCCGCGCCCAGCAGGCCGGTGATGGCCAGCCACACCAGCGTGCCGCCCATGCGCCGCTTCTGCATCTCGAGCATCGCGAAGCCGTAGGTGATCGACGACAGCAGCAGCAGCGAGGTGTTGATCGCCACCAGCGGCAGGTCGAACAGGTCGGCGCCCGAGGGGCCGGCCGCGTAGCTGCGGCCCAGCACGCCGTACACCGCGAACAGGCAGGCGAAGATGAGGCAGTCGCTCATCAGGTAGAGCCAGAACCCGAGCAGGGTGCCGTTCTCCGGATGGTGGTCCTCGTTGCGGACGTTGAACAGCTCGAAGGTCGGCACGCTCGGCGCATTGCCCACGGTGTGGGTGCCGGCGGGGCTGGAGGGGAGGGCGGTACTGTTAGACATGGGCGGCCAGGAGGCGCGTGCGAGCGTCTTCGGTGCGGACGACTTCGTCCGCGGGGATGTGGTAGTCGCGCTTGTAGTTGAAGGTGTGGACGATGATGGCCACGAGCATCACGAAGAAGCTCACGCCGGCCACCAGCCACATTTGCCAGATCATGGCGAAGCCGAAGGCCGCGCTCAGCGCCGCGATGATGAAGCCGGCGGCCGTGTTCTTGGGCATGTGGATCGGGCTGAAGCCTTCCAGCGGACGCTGGTAGCCGCGTGCCTTCATGTCGGACCAGGCGTCGTTGTCATGGATGCGCGGCGTGAACGCGAAGTTGTAGGCCGGCGGCGGCGACGAGGTCGACCACTCGAGCGTGCGGCCGTCCCACGGGTCGCCCGTGGTGTCGCGCAGCGAGTCGCGGCGGATGTAGCTCACCACGATCTGGATCAGGAACGAGGCGATGCCCAGTGCGATCAGCACGGCGCCGAAGGCGGCGACCTGGAACCAGATCTGCAGCGACATGTCCTGGAAGTGGCTCATGCGGCGCGTCACGCCCATCAGGCCCAGGATGTACAGCGGCATGAAGGCGAACCAGAAGCCGACGATCCAGAACCAGAACGAGCACTTGCCCCAGAACGGATCGAGCTTGTAGCCGAAGGCCTTCGGGAACCAGTAGGTGATGCCCGCCAGCATGCCGAACAGCACGCCGCCGATGATCACGTTGTGGAAGTGGGCGATCAGGAACAGGCTGTTGTGCAGCACGAAGTCGGCCGGGGGCACGGCCAGCAGCACGCCGGTCATGCCGCCGATCACGAAGGTGATCATGAAGCCGATGGTCCACATCATCGGCAGCTCGAAGCGGATGCGGCCGCGGTACATGGTGAAGAGCCAGTTGAAGATCTTCGCCCCGGTCGGGATCGAGATGATCATCGTCGTGATCCCGAAGAAGGAGTTCACGCTGGCGCCCGAGCCCATGGTGAAGAAGTGGTGCAGCCACACCAGGTACGACAGGATCGTGATCACGACCGTGGCGTAGACCATCGAGGCGTAGCCGAACAGGCGCTTGCCCGAGAAGGTGGAGACCACCTCCGAGAAGATGCCGAAGGCCGGCAGGATCAGGATGTAGACCTCGGGGTGGCCCCAGATCCAGATCAGGTTCACGTACATCATGGCGTTGCCGCCCATGTCGTTCGTGAAGAAGTTGGTGCCGACGTAGCGGTCGAGCGACAGCAGGGCCAGCACGGCGGTCAGCACCGGGAAGGCGGCGACGATCAGCACGTTGGTGCACAGCGCGGTCCAGGTGAAGACGGGCATCTTCATCATGGTCATGCCGGGTGCGCGCATCTTCACGATGGTCGCCAGCAGGTTCACGCCCGAGAGCAATGTGCCCACCCCCGCGATCTGCAACGACCAGATGTAGTAGTCGACCCCCACGTCGGGGCTGAAGAGGATGCCCGACAGCGGCGGGTAGGCCAGCCAGCCGGTCTTGGCGAACTCGCCGACGAACAGCGAGGCCATCACGAGGCCGGCGCCGAAGGTGGTCATCCAGAAGCTGAAGTTGTTCAGGAACGGGAAGGCCACGTCGCGCGCGCCGATCTGCAGCGGCACCACGAAGTTCATCAGGCCCGTGACCAGCGGCATCGCCACGAAGAAGATCATGATCACGCCGTGGGCCGTGAAGATCTGGTCGTAGTGGTGCGGCGGCAGGAAGCCGGCGTTGTCGCCGAAGGCCACCGCCTGCTGGGCGCGCATCATCAGCGCGTCGGCGAAGCCGCGCAGCAGCATCACCAGGCCCAGCACGATGTACATGATGCCGATCTTCTTGTGGTCGATGCTGGTGATCCAGTCGTGCCACAGCGTGCTCCACAGCTTGAAGTAGGTGATCGCGCCGAGCAGCGCGACACCGCCGAGCACGACGGCGGCGAAGGTCGCCAGCAGGATCGGTTCGTGGTAGGGGATCGCCTCCCACGTGAGGCGGCCGAAGACGAGCTTCGTCAGGTCGAGGTTCTGGAGCATCGTCATTCTTCGGTGGTGCACATCGCCGTGACGTACTTGCCGTACGCACGCTTGGGCGAATTGATGTCGTCGGGTTGCCAGGGCTGCGCGGTCGCGACGTTGTAGGCGCCGGGCTTGCCCAGGCCGCCGTCGGCGTCGATCGCCATCATCTGGCTCATGCACATCTTGCTGCGGTCGACGCAGCGGTTGAGGATGGCGCCGTAGAGGTCGGGCGACACGCTCGCGAAATGCTTCGCCGGCTCACGCTCGCTCGGCACTTCGAGCTTCTGGTAGCGCTCGCGGCTGAGTTCGCCTTCGGGGCTGGACTTGACCTTCTGCACCCACTGGTCGAAGTCGGCGTTGCTCAGGCCGTGGAACTTGAAGCGCATGCCCGAGAAGCCGGCGCCGCTGTAGTTGGCCGAGAAACCGTCGAATTCGCCGGGCGCGTTGATGACCGCGTGCAGCTTGGTCTCCATGCCGGGCATGGCGTAGATCTGGCCGGCCAGCGCGGGGATGAAAAAGGAGTTCATCACCGACGAGGCGGTGATCTTGAAGGTGATCGGGCGGTCCACCGGGGCCGCGAGTTCGTTCACCGTGGCGAAGCCCTGCTCGGGGTAGATGAACAGCCACTTCCAGTCGAGCGCCACCACTTCCACGGTCAGCGGCTTGATGTCGGCCGTGACCGGGCGCTGCGCGTCGATGCGGCTGAGCGGGCGGTAGGGGTCAAGCGTGTGGGTGCTGATCCAGGTGATCGCGCCCAGCGCGATGATGATCAGGAGCGGCGCGGCCCAGATCGCGAGCTCGAGCTGGGTCGAGTGGTCCCAGTTCGGCTTGTAGATGGCTTCCTTGTTCGAGGCGCGGTAGCGCCAGGCGAAGAAGACCGTCAGCGCGATCACCGGGATGATGATGATCAGCATCAGCACGGTCGAGACGACGATCAGCCGTCCTTGCTGGTTGGCGATGTCGCCGGAGGGATTCAGGAGCACCGTGTTGCAGCCCGCCAGGAAGGCGAGGGGCAACAGCAGGAGCCATCGGCGAAGGGTGTGGAGGATGGGCATGCCGAGAGACGGAAGGGCGGAAGGGTGGCCAGGGCCGCGCGAAAGACCCCACAATCTACGACCAAAGGTTCCCGCAGGCTATTGGACGTTTTGTCCTATGGCGGGAATCCTCGTTCGGTGAGACGCTCGGAGTCTGTTTCATGGCCTACCTTTGTCACGCTTCGTGACAACCGAATTACATAACCCAATGACGACGTCCAGCATCAGTCCGCAAGGCGCATCGCCTGTGCCGCACACGTCCGACACCGGCGCCCCGGAGGACGACCACTCGCGCATCGACCCGGGCGAGATCGCCGTCGGCGTGGTCATCGGCCGCGCCTCGGAATATTTCGACTTCTTCGTCTACGGCATCGCCTCGGTGCTGGTGTTCCCGGCGGTCTTCTTCCCGTTCGAGCAGCGGCTCGAGGGAACCCTCTGGGCCTTCGTGGTCTTTTCCTTCGCCTTCATCGCACGGCCGTTCGGAACTGTCATCTCGATGGAGATCCAGCGACGTTTCGGCCGCGAGACCAAGCTCACGCTGGCGCTGTTCGTGCTCGGCACCTCGACCGCCGGCATCGCCTTCCTGCCGGGCTACGCGAGCCTGGGCTTCACCTCGATCGTGCTGCTGTCGATCTTCCGCTTCGGCCAGGGCCTGGCCTTCGGCGGCTCGTGGGACGGCCTGCCCTCGTTGCTCGCGCTCAACGCCCCGGCCAACCGCCGCGGCTGGTACGCCATGCTGGGCCAGCTCGGCGCGCCGATCGGCTTCTTCGTGGCCAGCGCGCTGTTCGCGTACCTCTACTCGAGCCTGACGCTCGAGGACTTCCTCGACTGGGGCTGGCGCTACACCTTCTACGTGGCCTTCGCGATCAACGTGGTGGCGCTGTTCGCGCGCCTGCGCCTGGTGGCGGCCGACGAGTACGCGCGCCTGCTCGAGGAGCGCGAGCTGCAGCCCACCAGCGTGGTCGAGCTGGTGCGCTCGCAGGGCTCGAACCTGCTGATCGGCGCCTTCGCGGCGCTGGCCAGCTATGCGCTGTTCCACCTGATCACCGTGTTCCCGCTGTCGTGGATCACGCTGTACTCGAACCAGGCCATCACCGAGTTCCTGGTGATCCAGATGATCGGCGCCGTGCTCGGTGCCGGCGGCATCGTGGCCTCGGGCCTGATCGCCGACCGCATCGGCCGCCGCTCCACGCTGGGCGGCCTCGCGGGCCTGATCGCCGTGTTCAGCGGCTTCGCGCCCACGCTGCTCGACGGCGGCAAGATCGGCCAGGACGTGTTCATCCTGCTGGGCTTCATCCTGCTGGGCCTGTCCTACGGCCAGGCCGCCGGTGCCGTGACCGGCAACTTCGAGGCCAAGTACCGCTACACCGGCGCCGCGCTGACCACCGACCTGGCCTGGCTGATCGGCGCCGCCTTCGCGCCGCTGGTCGCGCTGGGGCTGTCGGCGCACTTCGGGCTGGCCTACGTGAGCGTGTACCTGCTGTCGGGCGCGGCCGGAACGCTGGCGGCGCTGGGCTTGAACCGGGCGCTGGTGCGCGACTGATCGCGCGCCGCGCATCCGCGCAACGAGAAGGGGCCCTTGCGGCCCCTTCGCCATTCGGGGCGGGGCTCGAGGGTAGGATCGCGCCGATGTTCTCCGCCGCAATCTTCGACATGGACGGGCTGCTGATCGACTCCGAGCGGCCCATCATGGCCGCCTGGATGGCGGCCGCCCGCACGCTAGACGTCGAGCTCAGCCACGCCCAGTACCTGCAGGTGGTGGGCCTGGCCACCGCCGAGTCCGAGATCATCCTCTCGGGCCTGCTCGGCGGCCAAGCCGCCTTCCGCCATGCGCACGACCAGGTGCGACAGGCGCTGGCGCTCGAACGCTCCGACGGCACGCCGCTGTTCCCCATCAAGCCCGGCGCGGCCGAGTTCCTGGGCGCCCTGCGCGCGCGCGGCACGCGCTGCGCCGTGGCCTCGTCCTCGACCAGCCGGCAGATCCAGGCCTGCCTCGGCAGCCTGGGCGTGCTGCATCACTTCGAGGCCTTCGCGGGCGGCGACGAGGTGCCGCGCGCCAAGCCCGACCCGGCGCTCTACCTGCTCGCGGCCTCGCGCCTGGGCGTGGACCCGACGCAGTGCATCGCCTTCGAGGACAGCGAGAACGGCGCCAAGGCGGCGCTGGCCGCGGGCCTGCGGGTGGTGATCGTGCCGGACCTCAAGCACCCGCCCGCGGCGATCGTCGAACAGGCCTTCCACGTGCTCGAATCGCTGCACGACGCGAACGCGCACCTGCCGCGCTGGTTTCCCGGCGAGATGGTGCGGCCGTGATCAAGATCGGCACCCTGTGCCACGTGCTCGACAGCTGCCTCGCGTCGCCGATGACCGAGCGCGCGGTCGGCCGCATCGTCGAGGTGGTCTCGGCGCCCTATGAAGCGCCGAGCGAGCGCTACCTGCCCGGCACCTACTACGACGTGCTGTTCGAGGGCTGGACCTTCTACTGCCGCAGCGACAAGCTGGTGCCGATCTCCGACCCCGGTGCGGATGTCGGGCGCTGGGAAGACGAGTTCCTCGACCTTCCCGTGAGCGCGCCTCAGAGCACTTCGTCGCGCAGCTGCGGGAACACCTTCGACACCTTCGCCAGCAGGTAGTCGCCGTAGCGGCCGCTGAAGGCGTGCACGTTGGCGCGGTCCCAGCGCTCGGCGCTGTCGTCCGCGGCCACCGCGCCCGCGAGGCCCTCGATGCGCTGCACGCGCGCCTCGAAGTTCGGATCGAAGAACAGCGGGAACGACAGCCGGTTGCGCCCCGAGGTGTTGCGCTTCACGCGGTGCGGCGTCGACTTGTAGAGGCCGCCGGTCATGCGGTCGAGCATGTCGCCGATGTTGCAGACGAAGGAGCCCGCGATCGGCGGCGCATCGATCCAGCCCGCGGGCGTGTGCACCGCGAGGCCGCCCACGCTGTCCTGGTGCAGGATCGTCAAGAGGCCGTAGTCGGTGTGCTCGCCCACGCCCCATTGCACGTCGAGGCCCTCGGGCACCGGCTGCGAGGGATAGTCGAAGAGCCGGAACAGGATCAGCGGATCGCCCGTGTAGCGCGCCGCGAAGTAGTCGGCCGGCAGGCCCAGGCTCAGCGCGATGCCTTCCATCAGCCGGTGACCGAGCTGTGTCACGGCCGCCATGTAGCCGAGGATGGTCTCGCGGAAGTCCTCGAGGCCCGGCGCATCGGGAAAGAGATTCGGCCCATGCACCGGCGTCCTGGCCTGCACCAGCGGGTGCGCGGCCGGCAGCTCGGTGCCGAGGTAGAGCCCTTCCTTCCAGTCGGGCCGGCCCGAGGTCAGCTCGCCGCCGAGCGGGAAGTAGCCGCGCCAGGCGCGCCCGCCGAGCGCCATGCGCCACTGCATCTTGGTCGCCTCGGGCAGGTCGAAGAAGCGGTGGCTCAGGGTCTCGAGCCGCGCCACCAGCGCGGGGTCGACGCCATGCCCCGTCGCGTAGAAGAAGCCGTGCGCGCGGCAGGCCTCGCCGATGCGCGCGGCCACGGCCTCGCGGCCCGGCGCGTCGCCGGTCACCAGCGGCGCGACGTCGATCACGGGCAGGGTCTGGAGGGAAGCGGTGTTCGTCATGGGGTGCGTGCGAAGGGCGAGCGGATGTCGGACAGGAACTGCTGCGCGCGCGGATGCTGCGGGCGGTTGAAGAAGTCGTCGGGCGTGGCGCGCTCGAGCACCTTGCCCTCGTCCATGAAGAGCACGCGGTCGGCAACCTCGCGCGCGAAGCCCATCTCGTGCGTCACGCAGACCATGGTCATGCCGTCGCGCACCAGGTCGCGCATCACCAGCAGCACCTCGCCGACCATCTCGGGGTCGAGCGCGCTCGTGGGTTCGTCGAACAGCATCACCGGCGGCTGCATCGCGAGCGCGCGCGCGATCGCCACGCGCTGCTGCTGGCCGCCCGACAGCTCGCTGGGCCAGGCCCGGGCCTTGTTCGCGAGGCCCACGCGCGCGAGCAGCGCCATCGCGCGTTCCTCGGCCTGCGCGCGCGAGAGGCCGTGCAGCTGCATCGGCGCCATGGTGCAGTTCTGCAGCACCGTGAGGTGCGGGAACAGGTTGAACTGCTGGAACACGAAGCCGATGCGCGAGCGGAAGGCGTTCACGTCGGTGCCCGGCGCGTGGATGTCCTTGCCCTCGATCAGGATGCGGCCCGACTGGATCGCCTCGAGCCGGTTGAAGGTGCGGATCAGCGTGGACTTGCCCGAGCCCGAGGGGCCGCAGACCACGACCACCTCGCCCTTGTGGATGGTTTCGCTCACGTCCACGAGCGCGTGGTAGCTGCCGTACCACTTGTTGACGTTCTGGAGTTCGATCATGCGGAAGCCTTGCGGGCGGCGGCCCGGCCCTCGGTGACCGCGACCACCGGCAGGCCGCGCCGCGCGAGGCGGCGCTCGAGCCAGTAGGCGAAGCGCGAGAGGCCGAAGCAGAGGATGAAATAGGTCAGCCCGAGGATGCCGAAGACCTGGGCCGGCTTGGTGAACACCTGGGTGTTGATCTGGGTGGCGATGAACGAGACCTCGGCCAGGCCGATGATGTAGCCCAGCGAGGTCTCCTTGATGGTCGAGACGAACTGGTTCACCAGCGAGGGCAGCATGCTGCGCAGCGCCTGCGGCAGCACCACCAGGCGCATCGCGCGGCTCCAGCTCAGGCCGAGCGCGCGCGCGGTCTCCATCTGGCCGCGCGGCAGGCCCTGGATGCCGGCGCGCACGATCTCGGCCAGGTAGGCGGCGTCGAACACCACCAGCGCGATCAGCATGGTGGCGAACTGGTCGGTCTTCACGCCGGTGACGCTGGGCAGGAAGAAGTAGGCCCAGAAGATCACCATCAACAGCGGCAGCCCGCGCACCACGAACACGAAGCCGCTGACCGGCCAGCGCAGCCAGCGCCACGGGCTCACGCGCGCCAGCCCGAGCACGATGCCCAGCGGCAGCGCGAGCACCAGCCCGCACGAGGCCAGCAGCAGGGTCAGCACCAGCCCGCCGAGCGGGCCGTTGGGGTACTGGCCGATCAGGAAGTAGAGCCAGTAGTCCTGGATCAGCTCGATCATCGCGAAGCCTCCGTGCGCATCACAGCGTCCTCACCGGGAAGCGGTGGTGGTACCAGCTCGCGAGCGCCGTGATCGCGAGCGAGACCGTGAGGTAGGCCGCGCTCGCGAAGGCGAAGGACTCGAAGCTGCGGAAGGTCGCGCTCTCGACCTGGCCGGCCTGGTACATGAGTTCGGCCACGCCGATCACGGTGGCGATCGAGGTGTTCTTCCACAGGCTCAGGGTCTGCGAGATCAGCGGCGGCACGGTCACGCGCAGCGCCTGCGGCAGCACCACGCGGCGCATCGTCGCGAGCCAGCCGAAGCCCAGCGCGCGGCCGGCCTCGAACTGCACCGCGGGGATCGAGCGGATGCCGCTGCGCATGTCCTCGGCCATGAAGGCGGCCGTGTAGAGCGACAGCGCGACGATCGCGCTGTAGGCCTCGATGTGGCCCGCGTAGAGCCATTGCTTGAAGCCTTCGGGCAGCAGTTCGGGCGCGCCGAAGTACCAGAACAGCATGTGGGCCAGCAGCGGGATGTTGCGGATCGACTCCACGTAGGCGAAGCCGAGCCAGCGCAGCGGCGCCAGCGGCGCGAGGCGCAGCATGGCCACCACGAGCGCGATCGGCAGCGCGCACACCAGCGAGGCCGCGAGCAGCTGCAGCGACAGCCACAAGCCCGCGACGAGCATGTCGTGGTACTTGCCGGTCAGCAGCAAGGAATAGTCGAACAGGGGCATGGGGGCGACAGTATCGCTGCCGCGAAGCGGGGGCGCGCGGCCCCCGGGGTCCCGCCTTCCCCGCGCGGGGGAAGGAGGGAGCCCGCGATCAGTCGATCTTGTCGCTCTCGAGCTTGAAGTCGCGCGTCTGGAAGCCCGAGGCGGTGTTCGGGCCGTACCACTTCACGAAGATCTTCTCGGCCTCGCCCGACTTCTCGAGCTCGCGCAGCGTGTCGTCCACCACCGCCTTCAGGCCGCTCTCGCCCTTCTTGATGCCGATGGCCAGCGCCTCGGTGCTGAGGTTCTGCTTGAGCACCACGTACTGGGCCTTCTGCGGGCCGAGCTTGGCGTAGCTGCGCAGCAGCGCGGCCTCGTCGTCGACGTAGCCCACGCCCTTGCCCTGCTGCAGCGCCTGGAAGGCCTGCTGGCTGGTGTCGAAGGTCACGACCTCGGCCGTGGGCACGGCCTTGCGGATGTTGGGTTCCTGGGTGCCGCCGCGGATGGTCAGCACCTTCTTGCCGCCGAGTTGCGATACCTCGGCGATGCCGCTGTCCTTCTTCACGATGGCCTTCTGGCCGGTCACGAAGGTGGTCAGCGAGAAGTCGATCTGCGCCTCGCGTTCCTTGTTGTGCGTGAGGCCGGCCGCGACCAGGTCGACGTGGCCCTGCTGCAGCTCGGGAATGCGCGCGGCCACGGCGATCTGCTTGAGCGTGGTCTTCACGCCGATCTTCTTGGCGATGGCGTTGGCGAGGTCGACCTCGTAGCCCACGATCTGGCGCGTCTTGGGGTCGATGAAGGTGGCGGGCTCGTCGGTGCCGAGCACGCCGACCACGAGCTCGCCCTTCTTCTTGATGTCGGCCAACTGGTCGGCGTGGGCCACGGTGCCCGCGAGCAGGGCGGAGGCGGCGAGGGCCGCGGCGAGGATGTTCAGGCGCATGTGTTTCTTCTCCTTCTGTGAATGCAAGGGCGGCACCTTATCAACAAAACTTCGGTTCATTAAATGGTCAATCCATATATGTACATGGCCGCATGGGAATGAACGTGCGGTAAATTCGCGCCCGCGCGCCGGCCAGAAGACCGGCGCCCGGCGCCTCGCGCGCCACCCGTCCTTTTTCTTTCCCAGACTGCCTTCCTCCCCATGATCATCCAACCGCGCGTGCGTGGCTTCATCTGCGTCACGACCCATCCCGTCGGCTGCGAGGCCAATGTCCGGCAACAGATCGAGCACGTGCGGGCCCAGGGCCCGGTCGCGGGCGCGCCGAAGCGGGTGCTGGTGATCGGTGCCTCCACCGGCTATGGCCTGGCGGCGCGCATCGTCGCGGCCTTCGGCGGCGGCGCCGACACGCTGGGCGTGTTCTTCGAGCGCGCCGGCAGCGCCACCAAGACCGGCACGCCCGGCTGGTACAACACGGCCGCCTTCGAGCGCCTCGCCACGGCCGAGGGCCGCTATGCGAAGAGCATCAACGGCGACGGCTTCTCCGATGCGGTCAAGCAGCGGGTGATCGAGACCATCCGCCAGGACCTGGGCCAGGTCGACCTCGTGGTCTACAGCCTCGCGGCGCCGCGGCGCACCCATCCGAAGACCGGCCAGGTCTTCAACTCCACCCTCAAGCCCATCGGCCAGGCGGTGAGCCTGCGCGGCATCGACACCGACAGCGGCACGGTCAAGGAGACCGTGCTCGAGCCGGCAACGCAGGAGGAGATCGACAACACGGTGGCCGTGATGGGCGGCGAGGACTGGCAGCTGTGGATCGACGCGCTGCACGAGGCCGGCGTGCTGGCCGAGGGCGCGAAGACCACGGCCTTCACCTACCTCGGCGAGAAGATCACGCAGGACATCTACTGGAACGGCTCGATCGGCGCGGCCAAGAAGGACCTCGACCGCACCGTGCCCGCGATCCGCGCCAAGCTCGCGGCCCATGGCGGCGGCGATGCGCGCGTGGCGGTGCTCAAGGCGGTGGTCACGCAGGCCAGCTCGGCGATCCCGATGATGCCGCTGTACCTCTCGCTGCTGTTCAAGGTGATGAAGGAGGAGGGCACGCACGAGGGCTGCATCGAGCAGGTCGACGGCCTGTTCCGCGAGGGCCTCTACGGCAGCGCGCCGCCGCTCGACGAGGAAGGCCGGCTGCGCGCCGACCGCAAGGAACTCGCGCCCGCGGTACAGGCGCGCGTGCTCGAACTGTGGCCGCAGGTCACGAGCGAGAACCTGCAGGCGCTGACCGACTTCGCGGGCTACAAGGCCGAGTTCCTGCGCCTGTTCGGCTTCGGCATCGAGGGCGTGGACTACGCGGCCGATGCCAACCCCGACGTGCCGATCCCCGGCCTCGTGCAGGTGGGCTGAGCGATGCAGATCCAGGACAAGCCGCCCTTCGACACGCCCTTCGAATGGATCGGCGGCGAGGAAAAAGTGCGCGCGCTGGTCGAGCGCTTCTACGACCTGATGGACCTCGAGCCCGGCTACGCGCAACTGCGCGCGGTGCACGGCAGCGACCTCGACAACGCGCGCCAGCGGCTGTTCTGGTTCCTCTGCGGCTGGCTCGGCGGCCCCGCGTACTACACCGACCGCTTCGGCCATCCGATGCTGCGCGCGCGCCACCTGCCGCAGAGCATCGGCGGCCACAGCATCGGCATCAAGGAACGCGACCAGTGGCTGGCCTGCATGGACCAGGCCATGGGCGAGACCGAGGTGCCCGAGGACCTGCGCGCGCGGCTGCGCGACTCCTTCTTCAAGACCGCCGACTGGATGCGCAACCGCGGCGGCTGAGCACAACGATTTTCGAAAGACTCACTTCATGAATTCCATCGTCATCATCGGCGGCGGCCACGCGGCCGCCCAGTTGTGCGCCGGCCTCGCCGAGGCGGGGCAGGGCGCGCGCGTGCACCTGGTCTGCGAGGAGGCCTGCGAGCCCTACCACCGTCCGCCGCTGTCGAAGGCCTTCCTCAAGAGCGCCGAGGAAGCCACGCAGCCGCACAAGGCGGCCGACTGGTACCGCGAGGCCGGCATCACGCTGCACCTGGGCGATGCGGCCGTGACCATCGACCGCGAGGCGCGCAACGTGACCCTGCGCTCGGGCGCGGTGCTGCCGTGGGAAGCGCT
>NZ_JBZAYE010000160.1:0-13600 GCF_058244205.1 Variovorax sp. 20P10.2.4 | reverse complement strand
TTGGCGCGATCGTGCTCAACCATGCGTTGATCACCGCGGCCGGGCTCACGCCGCGCAGCCGCCTGTTGGGGCCCAATGTCACGCGGCTGCCCGCGGCGGCCGTCGCGCGTCGCGAGGTGGCGATCACCATCGACGACGGCCCCGAACCCGCGGTGACGCCGCGCGTGCTCGACCTGCTCGATGCCCACGGCCAGCGCGCCACCTTCTTCTGCATCGCCGAGCGCGTGCAGGCCCAGCCGGCGCTGGCGCGCGAGATCGTGGCGCGCGGCCACAGCATCCAGAACCACACGGCGCGGCACCGGCACAACTTCTCCTTCCTTGGCCCGCGCGGCTTCGCCAGCGAGATCGCGCAGGCGCAGCAGATCCTGGGCGAGGTCACGGGCCAGCGCCCGAGCTGCTTTCGCGCGCCGGCCGGGCTGCGCAATCCCTTCCTGGAACCGGTGCTGCACCGGCTCGGCCTGTCGCTCGTGAGCTGGACCCGCCGCGGCTTCGACACCCGCGAGGGCGATGCGCAGCGCGTGCTGGCGCGCCTGACGCGGGGCCTGGCGGCCGGCGACATCCTGCTGCTGCACGACGGCAATGCCGCGCGCACCGCCCGTGGAGAACCCGTATTGATGGAGGTACTGCCCTTGCTGCTCGAACGCCTGCGCGCCGATGGACTGCGCGCCGTGACCCTGCCCGAGGGGCTTCGGGAATGAGCGCCGTGCTCTCGACCGACGGCGCCTGGTGCGAGCTGCACGAGGCCGCCACCGATCCCTACAAAAAGGGCGGCAGCTTCGCCTGGCACTTCGCGCGCGGCAAGCTCGGGCGCGATCCGGTGTTCCGCGGCCTGCTCGAACGCGGGCTGATCGATGCGCAGCATCGCCGCGTGGTCGACATCGGCTGCGGCCAGGGCCTGTTCGCGAGCCTGCTGGCCTCGATGAGCCGTATGCAGCAGCAGGGCCGCTGGCCCGCCGGCTGGGGCGCCACGCCGAGCGCCGCCGAATACACCGGCATCGAGCTGATGCCCAAGGACGTGGCGCGCGCCGAGGCTTCGATCGGCCATCTCGAGCCCGCGCCGCGGCTGCTCTGCGCCGACATGTGCGCGGCCGACCTGCCCGATTGCGACCTGGTCGTGATCCTCGACGTGCTGCACTACGTGGACCATGCCGCGCAGGAAGGCGTGCTGCGCCGCGTGCGCGATGCGCTGCGGCGCGGCGGCAGTCCCCGGGCGCGGCTGCTGCTGCGCGTGGGCGATGCATCGAGCCGCCGCGGCTTCGCGATCAGCCAGTGGGTCGACCGCACCGTGACGCGCGTGCGCGGCCACAAGGTGTCGCCGACCTGGGGCCGTCCGCTGGCCGAATGGAAGGCGCTGCTCGAGCGGCTGGGCTTCGGCGTGCAAAGCATTCCGATGAGCGAAGGCACGCCGTTCGCCAACGTGCTGCTGGTGGCAGACCTTGCACCGGAGGGCGCGCGATGAGTTTCGTGCCACAGACGCTCGAGCGCGACGGCATCGCGCAGCGCATTCCGCACCGCGGCAGCATGTGCCTGCTCGAACGGCTCGAGGGCTGGGATGCCGAGACGATCCGCTGCAGCACCACGACCCACCGCCAGGCCGACAACCCGTTGCGCACGGCCAGCGGGCTGCTGGCGCCGAATGCCGTCGAATACGCCGCGCAGGCGATGGCGCTGCATGGCGGGCTGCTGGCGAGCGAAGGCGACAGGCCCTCAGCCGGCTTCCTCGCGAGCACGCGCAGCGTGCGCACGACGGTGGCGCGGCTCGACGAGGTCGAGGGGCGCCTGCAGGTCGAGGCGCGGCGGCTGTCGGGCGACGCCCAGCAGGTGATGTACGAGTTCTGGCTCAGGGACGGCGAAGGCCGTGCGCTGGCCGACGGCCGCGCGGTGGTGGTGCTGAACACGCCGCTGGCCCTGGACACCCCGAAGGAATCATGAGCCTCCAAGGAAAACGCGCCCTGATCACGGGCGCCAGCGGCGCGCTCGGCGCCGCCATGGCCGAGCGCTTCGCGCGCGACGGCGCGACCGTGCTGCTGCATGCGAACTCGCGCCCCGAAGCGGTCGAGCAGCTGGCCGCGAAGATCGCCGCGGCCGGCGGCAAGGCCGAATGCCATGTCTTCGACCTGCGCAGCGACGAGGCCTGCGCGGCCGCCTGCGCGCGCATGCTGGAGGCGGGGCCGGTGCAGGTGATCGTCAACAACGCAGGCGTGCACGACGACGCGGTGCTGCCGGGCATGCGCGCCGAGCAGTGGCACAAGGTGATCGACATCTCGCTCAACGGCTTCTTCCGCGTGACCCAGCCGCTGTTGCTGCCGATGCTGCGCACCCGCTGGGGACGCGTGCTCAACATCTCGTCGGTGGCGGCGCTGGTGGGCAACAAGGGCCAGGTGAACTACGCGGCGGCCAAGGGCGCGCTCAACAGCGCGACCAAGGCGCTGTCGCTCGAGGTGGCCTCGCGCGGCGTGACGGTGAATGCGATCGCGCCCGGGATCATCGCCTCGCCGATGGCCGACGCGGCGTTCGACCCGGCGCTGATCCAGCAGATGGTGCCCGCCAAGCGCGCCGGCAAGCCCGAGGAAGTGGCGGCGCTGGCGGCCTTCCTCGCGAGCGACGAGGCGGCCTACATCACCGGGCAGGTGATCTCGGTCAACGGCGGGATGATCTAGCTGGCGCTCAAAGCGGCAGCGTGTCGAAGGCCGCGTAGGCGGTCGCGAGCCACGACTTCACGCGCTGGCGTTCGAGCAGCCCCAGCGCATGCGGGCCTTCGCGGTCGTTCACGGCCTTCCAGAAGCTGGTGCTCTGCGCGTCGATCTTGCGCATGCTGGCCTCGTGCAGGCGCGGCAGCGCGATCACGCGCGCGCCGTTCGCGGTGGCCTTGGACATCGACTGCGAACCGAGCAGGGTGCCGAAGTCGCTGCCGCGGCCGTAGTTCTGCACCACGATGTAGTTGGGCCGCTTGCCGAAGGTATCGACCAGCGTGCCGAGCAGGTCGGAGGAGTCCTTGCCGTCGTCGAGCACGTGCCAGAAATTGACGGTGACGCCGATCTCGGCGAAGACGTCGAACAGGTCGGATTCCTTGATCCAGCGCGCCAGCGGCGCCAGCGTCTGCGCCGCGAGGTCGACGATCACGCTCTGCTGCGGATGGGTCTCGAAGCCGTTGACCACGGTGTCGAGCCCTTCGAAGCTGTCGACCACCACGGGCGAGGCGAAGCCTTCGTAGAAGCGGGTGAACGAGCTGTGCGAGCGATCGGTGTCGAAGCCCGTGAAGGAGCGGCTGTGGTCGATGAAGTACTGGGCCAGGACCCGTGCCGTGACCGACTTGCCGACCCCGCCTTTTTCGCCGCCGATGAAATTGATGGAGCTCATGGTGTCGCTGGTAGATGTGGAAGATTCAGGGAGCCGGCGACAGTTTGCCTCAGCTTCTGGTGGCGGACTCCCGACGCGAGGACGAATCGCCTGAATGGCCGTTGTCGACGTGGTCGTCGGGCTGGTCGCGCGGGGAGGGCGCCGCGAGGCTGCCGTCGCCGCCGATGTAGCGGCGCCTTGCGGCCGTGAAGGCGGCGCTGCCGGCACCGAGCAGGCCCAGGGCGGCGCAGGCCGCGCCCGCGTCGATCAACAACTCCAGAACCACGATACCGACTCGCATGCGCCAATTCCCGTCATGTTGCGTTGAACTATGTCACCTGGGCGGAAGCATCATCGCGGAAAGTTGTGCGCGTGTGTATCTCGTGCCTCGTGGCGATGCCGGCTCCGCCAGACTCGGGGCCTATTGGCCGCGCCGGGCCATTCCCTGCAGCAAGGGGTGGGATTGCAGGCGCTGCTGCAGCCGCGCCTTCCAGGGTGCGGGCAGGGTGGAGCCGTCGATCATCGCGGGCCACTGCTCGCGCGCGCGGCGCGCGGTGTCGCTGACCACGCGCCGCACTTGAGGTTCGTGCAGGCCGGCCGAGAAGCAGAAGGCGCGCACGTTAGCGGGGCTGAACAGGCCGCTGCGCCGGGGCGCGGCATGGCCCGTGGCGGGGAGCAGCGGGAGCGCATGACCCTCGACGCCTTGCAGCGCCGCATAGGCCACGATGTCGTAGGCCGGCGCGAAGCGCGGCGAGGCACCGTCGGGATAGAGCACGCCGAAGTTCTTCAGGTGCGCATCGGGGTTGCCGAGCAGTTCGTTGACCGCGAGCCGGCGCACCAGCTCGAGCACCGCCTCCTCACCGAGCGAGGGAAAGGCCCGCATCGCGAGCGCCATGTCGAGGTAGCTGCCGCCGTACTTGTGCAGCGGATCGAAGCCCAGCACCTGCGCGAAGTCCTCGAAGTGGATGCGGTGCGCGCCTTCGCGGTCGAAGCGCGTAACCGCGAGGAACTCGGGCTCGTCGGGCAGGGCGTAGCTGTGCTCGGCTGAAATTGCAGACAGCGGCGCGAGTTCGGCATGGCAGACCTCGACACCCGCGGCGGCGGCCATCTGCAGCGAGAGCATCTCCAGCTGCGGCATGTGCGGCCGCCCGGCCACCGGCAGCTTGGCGATCACGCGCGTGCTGGCGCCGGCGCGGGTGCGCGCCACGTAGCGTCCGCCCTGGCGGCGCAGGCCCAGCTTGGGCTGCACGCCCGACACCGAGATGCCCTGCGGCATCGGCAGCTCGACCACCGACATCTCGAGCGCGTCCTGGTCCTGAGTGATGAGCCGCTGCAAGGTGGCGCGGTCCACCGACACCGGGCGCGCGCTCACCGCGCCGGGCAGGTCGCCGCCGCAGGCCGCTAGCAGCTCGAAATGGTCGTTCTCGCGGCAGCCGCGTAACTGCGCGATGTGGCTGCGCAGCACGCCTTCGGGCAGCAGGTTCTGGAAGAAGCGCGGCAATTGGCCGCCCTGCGCGTTGAACAGCGGATTCTTGATGTCGCTCCAGAGGGCCGCCTGCGAGGCGGCATCGTTCGCCACCATCGAGAGCGACAGCACCTCGGCCGGCGGCGCCGCGACGATCTCGGGCTCGGCCACGAAGCGGCACAGATCGGCGTACTGGAACAGCTTGCCGAAGCGGCGCGTGCCGAGCGCGATTTCGAGGATCTTGACGTTCATGGCGAGCGCTTGCGCGAGCCGCGGGGGGCCGGAGTTTCGCGCAGGTACGGCGGCGGCTCGGGCGGCAGCGCCAAGGCGGCTACCGCGGTACCCACGCGCGTGGCAACGGGGCGGTAGCCAGCATCGGCGTCGAGCACGGCGCTGGCGCCGAAGCCCTTGGGCACCAACTGAAGCTCGAGCCCCAGCGCATCGACCAGTGCGAGCAGCGAGGACATCTGCGGATTGCCCTGTGGCCCGAGCGCGTTGCGCACCGAACGCTCAGTCAGGCCCGAGCGCTGCGCGACCTCGGCGCCGGAGAGGCCGGAGGCCTCGCGGCGGGCGATCAGCGCGGCGATCAGTTCCTGCTTGGTCATGGAAAGATATTACCGCAAATGACCAATTCGGAAATATGTTTCCTAAGGCATCTCTGGGCCGAGGCGACGGCGGCGTGCCGTCCGCCCGGATTCAGCGCGGCACCAGCGTGAAAAAGGGCATCACCACGCCCATCACCCAGTTCTGCCCGAAATCGAGCGCCGCGCGCCGGTACTTTTCGTCGGCCTGGGCCGCCAGCAGGTCGAGCCGCGCGACCACTTTCGACAGCTCGCGGTCGGCCACGAGGTTGCGGCCGCGTTCGCTGATCTCGGTGGCCAGCAGCAGCGGCTGGCCGTCGGGGCCGGTCTTGGAGGCGATCAGCCACAGCGAGATCTCGAAGTTGCGCGCGGCCCGGTAGCTGTTCTCGGCATTGATGCCGTCGATCATGCTTTGCTCCCAGGTGTCGCCATTGGCCTGCTTGAGCATCGAGGCCCAGCCCACCACCAGTGCCGCCACGCGGTCGCCCTGGTAGCCCTGCGGCCCGGTGTCGAAGGCCAGGCGGATCGCCTCGATGCCGGTGACGCCGTGCAGCTCGGGCAGGTCGGGGCCCTGCGTCACGGCGGCCCAGGCGCGCTGGCTGGCGGCGTCCATGCTGGCGGCCGATTTGCGCCATTCGCGAGGATTGCGCCGGTAGAGCGTGGTCTGCACGCGCCGTATCGATTCGAGGTTGTCGCGCAGCGAGAGGTTGGCGATGCGGTTGGCGCTCGACTGCAGCCATTCCTGGTTGGCGTAGGGCTCGGCGCGCTGGGTGTTCTGGAACGCGCCGCAGCCGCCGAGCCCGAGCAGGGCACCGGTGCCCGCGAGCAGCCAGGCGCGGCGGTCTTTCAGGGGAGAAACCGAGGATTCGCTCATGCCCTGACGTTATCATCCACGGCTGGGGCGGCGGCCTGCTTCAAGCGGCGGGCCCGTGCAATTTTCCTTACAAATCAATACCTTGGCGTTAATTGTTGAGCCGCCTTCCAGGGCGGGGACACACTGACCCAGGACAGGCCGACAAGTCGTGCGTCTCAATTCCATCAAGCTCTCGGGCTTCAAGTCGTTCGCCGAACCCACCAACTTCCTGCTGCCGGGCCAACTGGTCGGGGTGGTCGGGCCCAACGGTTGCGGCAAGTCGAACATCATGGATGCGGTGCGCTGGGTGCTGGGCGAGTCGCGCGCCTCGGAACTGCGCGGCGAGTCGATGCAGGACGTGATCTTCAATGGCACGACCACGCGCAAGCAGGCCAGCCGCTCGAGCGTGGAACTGGTGTTCGACAACGCCGACCACCGCGCTGGCGGCCAGTGGAACCAGTTCGGCGAGATCGCGGTGCGGCGCGTGCTCACGCGCGACGGCACCAGCAGCTACTTCATCAACAACCAGCCGGTGCGCCGGCGCGACGTTCAGGACGTGTTCCTCGGCACCGGCCTCGGCCCGCGCGCCTACGCCATCATTGGCCAGGGCACGATCAGCCGGATCATCGAATCGAAGCCCGAGGAACTGCGCCTGTTCCTCGAGGAAGCCGCGGGCGTCTCGAAGTACAAGGAACGCCGCCGCGAGACCGAGAACCGCCTGGGCGACACGCGCGAGAACCTGACCCGCGTCGAGGACATCCTGCGCGAGCTCAACGCCAACCTCGAGAAGCTCGAGAAGCAGGCCGAGGTGGCCGCGCGCTACAACGCGCTGCAGGGCGACGCCACGAAGAAGCAGCACCAGCTGTGGTTCCTCAAGCGCGCCGAGAGCGAGAGCGACAAGGCGCGCATCAAGGTCGAATCCGAGAAGGCGATCAACGACCTCGAGTCGCGCACCGCCGACCTGCGCCACATCGAGAACGAACTCGAAACCGTGCGCCAGGCCCACTACGGCGCCGGCGACCTGGTCAACCAGGCCCAGGGCAAGCTCTACGAAGCCAGTGCCGAGGTCGGCCGGCTCGAGGGCGAGATCCGCTTCGTGGTCGAGGGCCGCCAGCGCGTGGAGCAGCGGCTGGTGCAACTGCGCGAGCAGATCGCGCAATGGGACAACCGCCGCGTCGAAGCCGAGGCCGAGATCGAGACGCTGGCCGGCCAGGGCATCGACGCCGAGGAACAGGCCGTACTGCTGGCGGCCCAGCTCGAAGAGCACGACGCGCGCATGCCCGAGCTCGAGGAAGCGCAGCAGCGGGCGCAGGACCAGGCCAACGCGCAGCGCACGGCCGTGGTGCAGGTGCAGCAGCAGATCCAGGTGCTGGCCGCCGACCAGCGCAACATCGAGGAGCAGTCGCGCCAGCTCAACCAGCGCAGCGAGCGGCTGCGCGCCGACCAGAAGGGGCTGGCCGCGCCCGACGAGGCGAAGCTGGTGGCGATGCAGGAACAACTCGAGGCCGCGCAGGAAGCGGCCAGCGAGGCCGATGCGCGGTTGCAGGACCTGCAGGAAGCGGTGCCGCGGCTCGACGACGACCGCCGCATGCGCCAGCAGGCGGTGAACAGCGAGGGTGCGCGCCATGCCGAGCTGTCGGCGCGGCTCGAGGCGCTGCGCGCGCTGCAGGAGAAGGTCAAGACTGACGGCAAGCTCGCACCCTGGCTCGCCAAGCACGGGCTTGACGGCCTGCAGGGCCTGTGGAGCCGCATCCACATCGAACAGGGCTGGGAGAACGCGCTCGAGTCCGCGCTGCGCGAGCGCCTGGGCGCGCTCGAGGTCAGCCGGCTCGACATGGTTCGCGCCTTCGCCAACGACGCGCCGCCGGCCAAGCTGGCCTTTTACAACCCGCCGGTCGCCGGCGTACCCGAGGGCGCCGCCAATCTGCCGCGGCTGTCGAGCCTGCTGCGCCTCAACGACGCGGGCCAGCAGGCGCTGCTGGCCGACTGGCTGCATGGCTGCTACACCGCCGCGAGCTTCGAGGAGGCGCTGGCACAGCGCGGCACGCTGCAGCCCGGCGAGACGATCTACGTGCAGAGCGGCCATGCCGTGAGTTCGCACGGCGTCAACTTCTACGCCCCCGATTCCGAGCAGGCCGGCCTGCTGGCGCGCCAGCAGGAAATGGAGAACCTCGACCGACAGCTGCGCGCCCAGGCGCTGATCAGCGAAGACGCGCGTGCCGCGCTGGTACGCGCCGAAGCCGCCTACGCCGACGCCGCGCAGCGGCTGGTGTCGGCACGCCGCGAAGCCGCCGACACGCAGTCGCGCGCGCACGAGCTGCAGGTCGAGACCCTGCGCCTTACGCAGTTGGCCGAGCAGACCCGCGCGCGCAGCGAGCAACTCGCGGCCGACCTCGGCGAGGTCGACGCCCAGCTCGAGGAACTGCAGGAGCGCCGTATCGCCGCCGAGGGCCGCTTCGAGGAGCTCGACATGCAGCTGGCCGACAGCCAGGAGCGCCATGCCGAACTCGACGAACGCGTGATCGAGGCCGGGCGCGCGCTGACCGCCAGCCGCGAGCAGCATCGCAGCCTGGAGCGGCAGGCGCAGGAAGCCACCTTCGCGCAACGCACGCTCGACGCGCGCCGCGGCGAGCTCAACCGCTCGATCGAGACCGCGTCGCAGCAGACCGTGGCGCTGACCGACGAGGATGAACGCGCCCGCGGCGAACTGAGCCGGCTGTCGGATGCCGCCGCCCAGGCCGGGTTGCAGGACGCGCTCGCGCTCAAGCTCGAACGCGAGACCGCGCTGGGCGCCGCGCGCAGCCAGTACGACGACCTCACGCTCAAGCTGCGCGCGAGCGACGAGCGTCGGCTGCAGCTCGAGCGCGAACTCGATCCGCTGCGCCAGCGCATCACCGAATTTCAGCTCAAGGAGCAGGCCTCGCGCCTGGGCTTCGAGCAGTACGAACAGCTGCTGGCCGATGCCGGTGCCGACCTTGAGGCCATCGCGCTCTCGATCGAGACCGACAAGGTGCGACTGACCGGCCTGCAGGGCGAAATCGACCGCCTGAACCGCGAGGTGGTGGCACTCGGCGCGGTCAATCTCGCGGCGCTCGACGAGCTCGCGGTGGCGAGCGAGCGCAAGGTCTTCCTCGATGCCCAGTCGGCCGACCTCAACGAGGCGATCACCACGCTCGAGGACGCCATCCGCAAGATCGACGCCGAAACGCGCGACCTGCTCGGCGGCACCTTCAAGACCGTGAACGAGCACTTCAGCCGCATGTTCCCCGAGCTGTTCGGCGGCGGCAACGCCAAGCTGATGATGACCGGCGACGAGATCCTCGATTCCGGCGTGCAGGTGATGGCGCAGCCGCCGGGCAAGAAGAACCAGACCATCCACCTGCTGTCGGGTGGCGAGAAAGCGCTGACCGCGATCGCGCTGGTGTTCGCGATCTTCCAGCTCAATCCCGCGCCTTTCTGCCTGCTGGACGAGGTGGATGCGCCGCTGGACGACGCCAACACCGAGCGCTACGCCAAACTCGTGACCGCCATGAGCCGCGAAACCCAGTTCCTCTTCATCAGCCACAACAAGATCGCCATGGAAATGGCCGAGCAACTGATCGGCGTGACGATGCAGGAGCAGGGCGTGTCGCGCATCGTCGCGGTCGACATGGAAGCGGCGGCCTCGATGGTCGAGGCAGCCTGAGGCGCGCGCACCCATGAGCAATCTCACGCTTGCCCTGGCCATTCTCGGTGGCCTCGTCCTCGCGGCCGTGATCGGCTACGACGCCCTGCGCTCGCGCCGCAACGCACCGCGCCAGCCCGATGCGGCCGACGGCGAACCGGCCGATGCGCAGCGCGCACCGTCCGACGACGGCTACGAGCCGGTGATGCACATCGATCCGCGCCAGGTGCCGACGCACGACCGGCACGAACCGCTGTTCGATCCCGACCTGCCGGCGCCCGGCACGCTGCCGGTGCCCACGGGCGAACGGCGCGGCGGGCTCGATCCATTGATCGACGTGATCGCGCCGATCTCACTCGACGGCCTGGCCTCGGGCGATGCCGCGATCGCCGCCATGCCGCCGACGCGCCGCGCGGGCAGCAAACCGGTCGCCATCGAGGGCCTGAACGAGCACTCGCGGCAATGGGAGCCGCCCGTGCCGGGACAGCGCTACGGCGCGTTCCAGGTCGGCGTGCAGCTGGCCAACCGCACCGGCGCGCTCAACGAGATCGAGTATTCCGAGTTCGTGGTGAAGGCCCAGGCCTTCGCCGACACGGTGAACGGTGCGCCCGAATTTCCCGAGATGCTCGACGAGGTGGCGCGCGCCCGCGAGCTCGACCAGTTCGCCAGCGCGCACGATGCGCAGCTGGGCTTCGTGCTGCGCGCGCTGCATGCGGCCTGGAGCCCGGGCTACGTGCAGCAGAACGCGGCGCGGCTGGGCTTCGTGGCCGGCATCATCCCGGGCCGCATGGTGCTGCCGACCAGCGAACTGGGCCTGCCGCCGATCCTGGGCCTGGCCT
The DNA here is from genome assembly GCF_058244205.1 of Variovorax sp. 20P10.2.4. Lineage (NCBI taxonomy): Bacteria > Pseudomonadati > Pseudomonadota > Betaproteobacteria > Burkholderiales > Comamonadaceae > Variovorax > Variovorax sp. 20P10.2.4. Next base: position 2,859 of record NZ_JBZAYE010000160.1, on the reverse strand, counting down.
TCGACACCCAGGCCGCGCTGGCCGACGATCCGGCGCAGTCGGCGATCCGCGAACTGAGCCTGAGCCTCGACGTGCCCCAGGTCGACCGCGGCGAACAGCCGTTCACGCGCATGCGCGAGATCGCCGCCACGCTGGCGCGCGAAATGGACGGCGTGGTGACCGACAGCGACGGCCAGCTGCTGCGCGACGAGACCATGGACGCCATCGGCGCCGACCTCGAGCAGCTCTACGACACGCTCGACGCGCGCGACCTCGCGGCGGGCTCGCCGCTGGCGCGCCGCCTGTTCAGCTAAGCCGTTCCCGCCATGCACAAGGCCGCCCAGCCCGCCACGAAGCGGTCCGGCGGCCGCATCGTTTTTTCGGAAGACACCCCATGACCACGCGCGACGAAGCGGCCCGCGAAGCCGCCGACCTGAGCGAGAAGCTCCACCACAACGCCTACCTCTACTACGTGCTCGATGCGCCCGCGCTGCCCGATGCCGAGTACGACCGGATGTTCCAGCGGCTGCAGGCGATCGAGGCCGAGTTCCCCGAGCTGCGCACGCCCGACTCGCCGACGCAGCGCGTGGGCGGCAAGGTGCTCGACGGCTTCGTCAAGGTGCGCCACAAGGTGCCGATGCTGTCGATCCGGACCGAGACCGACATCACGCCCGGTGGTGCCAGCAGCTTCGACGCGCGCGTGCGGCGCGAGCTCGGCCTGGCCGAGGACGGTCCGCAGATCGCCTATGTCTGCGAACTCAAGTTCGACGGGCTCGCGATGAACCTGCGCTACGAGCACGGCGTGCTGGTGCAGGCCGCCACGCGCGGCGACGGCGAGGTCGGCGAGGAGGTCACGCAGAACATCCGCACCGTGCGCGAGATCCCGCTGCGTCTGAAGGGCAACGCGCCGCCGGTGGTCGAGGTGCGTGGCGAGGTCTACATGAAGCGCGCCGACTTCGAGGGGCTCAACGAGCGCCAGCGGCAGAAGATCGCGGCCGGCCAGAAGAACGAGAAGGTGTTCGTGAACCCGCGCAACGCGGCCGCGGGCGCGGTGCGGCAGCTCGACCCGGCGATTGCCGCCGAGCGACCGCTGAGCTTCTTCGCCTACGGCCTCGGCGAGGTCACGCCGCCGGCCGAGGGCGGGCCCGACTGCCCGACCCAGTTCGACTGGCTCCAGCAGTTCCATGCCTGGGGCTTCCCGGTGGCGATACAGACCGCGCGCGCGACCGGCGCGATCGAGCTGATCGCGTTCCACGAGAACATCGGGCGCCAGCGCGACAGCCTGCCCTACGACATCGACGGCGTGGTCTACAAGGTCGACAGCGTCGAGCTGCAGCGCCAGCTCGGCTTCGTCTCGCGCGAGCCGCGCTGGGCGGTGGCGCACAAGTACCCGGCGCAGGAACAGATCACCGAGGTGCTCGGCATCGAGGTGCAGGTCGGGCGCACCGGCAAGCTGACGCCGGTGGCCAAGCTGGCGCCGGTGTTCGTCGGCGGCGTGACCGTGACCAACGCCACCCTGCACAACGAGGACGAGGCGCGCCGCAAGGACGTGCGCGTGGGCGACCGCGTGATCGTGCGCCGCGCGGGCGACGTGATTCCCGAGGTGGTGGGCGTCACGCCCGAGAGCCTGGCTCGGGCCGAGGGCGAACGCGGCGCCATCTTCACCATGCCGCGCAAGTGCCCGGTCTGCGGCTCGGATGCCGTGCGCGAGGAGGGCGAAGCCGACTACCGCTGCACCGGCGGGTTGTTCTGCGGTGCCCAGCGCAAGGAGGCGATCCTGCATTTCGCGGCGCGCCGCGCGGTCTACGTCGACGGGCTCGGCGACAAGCTGGTCGAGCAGATGGTCGATGCCAACCTGATCCGCACCTTGCCCGATCTCTACAAGCTGGGCTTCACCACGCTGGCGGGGCTGGAGCGCATGGCCGACAAGTCGGCGCAGAACCTGGTCGACGCGCTCGAGGCCTCGAAGAAGACCACGCTGCCGCGCTTCCTGTTCGGCCTGGGCATCCGCCATGTGGGCGAGAGCACCGCGAAGGACCTGGCCAAGCACTTCGGCAAGCTCGACGCGATCATGGATGCGAGCGAGGAGCTGCTGCTCGAGGTCAACGACGTCGGCCCGGTGGTGGCGCAGAGCCTGCGCACCTTCTTCGATCAGCCGCACAACCGCGAGGTGGTCGAGCAACTGCGCGCCTGCGGCCTGAGCTGGGAGGAGGGCGAGCCCGCGGCGCGCGTGCCCAAGCCGCTGGCGGGACTGACCTTCGTCATCACCGGTACCCTTCCTACGCTGAGCCGCGACGATGCGAAGGACAAACTGGAATCGGCCGGAGCCAAGGTGGCCGGCTCGGTCAGCAAGAAGACCCACTACCTGGTGGCCGGCGAGGAAGCCGGCAGCAAGCTCGACAAGGCGCGCGAGATCGGCGTCGAGGTGATCGACGAGGCGCGTATGCTGGACATACTCGCCAACGGCGTGCCTCCGGCTGCGGAGTGAGGGGACGGCCTCTCGACTTACCGGCCGTTACGCGACTTCACACCAGCGCAGTCAACAGGGCCTACAAGCTGGTACGTTGAATGAACGCAGAAGGCTGACAAGGAGACCCTCATGCAGAAAACTCGTGTTCTCGGTTTATGCCTCGCGGCCGGCGGCCTCGCGCTGCTCACAGGCTGCGTCGCGGTGCCCGGCGATCCGTACTACAACGGGGGCTACAGCGGGGGGTATTCGGATCCCTACTATTCCGATCCCGTCGTGGTGCAGCCCGCGCCCGTGTACATCAACGGCGGCGGCACCTACTACGACCGCCGTCCCTATTACCGCGATCGGCCGTACTACGGACGTCCCGCCTATCCGTACCCGTCCCGTCCGGGCTGGAACGGCAATGGCGG
>NZ_JBZAYE010000016.1:0-36228 GCF_058244205.1 Variovorax sp. 20P10.2.4 | reverse complement strand
GGCCCGAACGTCTACTTCCGAAGAAAAAATTTCTCGGCCTCCTGTCGATCGCCCGGCCTACCCCGCCCCTCCCACGCATTGCGCCACGGGACGAAGCACATCGTCATATGCATCGAGCGACGGAAAGACCAGCGTCTCCCGCTGCGACAGCCCATCGGTCTCCCGGCCAAGCTGCTCGAGCATCGCGCCTCGCTCAGCGTGCGTCACATAGGGCACGTGGTACGCCACGAAGGGCTTGAACACCTCATAACCCACGTAGCCCAGCGAGCCCTGCAGCAAGGGCCGCAGCATCAGGTCGATCTGCCCGTGGATACCGGATTCGCCAAACATATGACTGCGCCCGCCCAGCGAGGTGACCACCAGGGCGCGCTTGCCCGCCATGGGGGCGCGGTCGTAGATGCGCTTGCCACCATAGAAGAGCCCGGAGAGGAACACCCGATCGATCCAGCCCTTCATGATGGCCGGCACCGAGAACCAGAACACGGGAAACACGAGCACCAACAGCTCGGCCTCCCTGACGGCCTCGACCTCCGCGAGGATGTCGGGGGCCAGGGCCCGGCGTTGCCATCCATGGCGCTGCTCGAGCGAATAGACCAGGTACTCGGGCTTTTCGCGTTTGACGAAGTCGGCCGCGCTCGCCACGGGGTTGAAGCCCATGGCATAGAGATCCGAGAGCCCGACCTGCCAGCCGCCGGCGGTCAGCCGCTCGGACACCCGGTCGCGCATCGCCGCGACGAAGGACTTCGGCTCGGGGTGGGCATACACGATGTGCACCTTGCGCGGTGTCTGTGCTGTCATGGCGGGATTCATCCGGTCTGCAAGGCGCGGCGCTCGGCCACGCAGGTGTTGATCAAGTCGATTTCCTCGTCGATGCGCGCGCGCAGCTCGCCGGCCGGGACCAGCAGCGCCTTGATGCGGCCATAGACCTTCGGATCCTTGGCCGCCAGCGCGAGGGCCCTGTGCTGCAGGCAGGTCGCGAGTTCATTCGCGGGTGCCAGCTCCGAGACGAGCCCCCAATCGTGGGCCTGCTGACCGGTGAAGGCCTCCCCGCCCAGCAACAGGCGCCTCGCCCTGAGCGCGCCGATGGCGCGCGCAAGCAGAAGAGAGCTCCCGGCCTCGGGAACGATGCCCAGATCGACGAACGGCAGCTTCATGACCGCGTCGGAGGTCGCGATCACCCAGTCCGCATGCAGCAGCATCGTCACGCCGATGCCCGCGGCCGATCCGTGCACGCCGACGAGCAGCGGCTTTCGCACGCCGGCCAATGCGTGAAGGAAGCGCGGCACCGGATCCCCTGCAGCCTGCGGCCAGCTGTCGAAGGCGCTCAGGTCGTGGCCCGCACAGAAGTTGGGCCCGAGGCCGGACAAGGTGATCGCCCGCACGCCGTCATTGGCCTGCGCCAGCGCCAGGCTCTCGGCCAGGGCACTGAACATGGTCATCGTGAGCGCGTTGCGCTTGGACGTCCGATGGATCTGGATACGCCACACGCCGTCGTCCAGCGTCGAGAGGATGCCTTCCGCCGCGCGCACCGCGCTGCGGCTGCGCCGATCCGTCGTTTGCGATGCGCTCGTCACCAGCCGTACTCCAGGTACTTGCCATAGCCCTCGGCCATCGGGCCCGGCGGCAGCGGCTTGCCGGTGATGGCCTCGAAGAGCTCGGCCTGGCGCGCCCGCGCGGCCGCGACCGCACGCTCCTTCACATGGCCATAGCCGCGGATCTGCTGCGGCAAGCGCGCCAGTTCCAGGCACGGCGACGCATGGCTGCCCAGGTGCGCCACCACGGCGCCGACCGCAGCGCGGTACTCCTCGACGAGCGCGCGCTCGGTGCGGCGCTCGTGCGTGTAGCCGAAGAGGTTGAAGGGCGTGCCGCGCAGCACCTTCCCGTGCCGCAGCACGCGAAAGGCCCGGCCCATCCAGGCGCCGTAGGCAGTCTTCTGGAGCTCGCCCTTGTCGTTCTTCCTGGCGAGCAGGGGCGGCGCGAGGTGGTATTGCAGCTGGATCTCCCCGTCGAACTGGCGGCGGATCGAGTCCATGAACTCCGGGTCGGAATGAAGGCGCGCGACCTCGTACTCATCCTTGTAGGCCATGAGCTTGAAAAGGTTCTGCGCCACTGCAACAACAAAGCTTTTGCGGTGCGTCTCGTCGGCGCACTGGCTGTCGACGAGCTGCACGAAGGCGGCGAACCTGCGCGCATACGCCGGTCCCTGGTAGGCCACCAGCCGCTCGGACAGGCGCGCGACGGTTTCCTCGGGCGTGCGATTGGCACGCGGCAGCCACTGGATCGTGCTCGCGGGCTTCATCGCGGCGAGCACGCGCGGCGCGTCGTGCGCCCACCAGCGGCCGAGCCGGAACGCCTGCCTGTTCTTCTCGACCTGCTGCCCGTTGAGTTCGATCGCGCGTTCGAGCGCCTGCGACGACAACGGAATCCAGCCCTTCTGCCAGGCGAAGCCGAGCATGACAAGGTTGGCGTAGATGGCATCGCCGAGCGCCCAGGTGGCCGTCTCCTGCGCCTTGAGCCACTGCACATCCGCACCGCAGGCCTTTTCCAGCGACGCCTTCAGCGACTGCGTCGGCAGATTCCAGTCCGCGTTCTTCACGAACTCCGAAGTCGGCGCCACGTCGAGGTTCACCACCGCACGCGTGCGGCCCTCGCGCAGACGACCGAGGCTGTCGGGATGCGCGCTCACGACGAGATCGCAGCCGATCAGCACGTCGGCCTGCGCCGACGCGATCCGCGACGACAGGATCGCCGACTGCGTGGGCGCGAGCTGCACATGGCTCCACACCGCGCCACCCTTCTGCGCAAGCCCCGCCATGTCGAGCACGCTGCAGCCGCGATGGCTCAGGTGGGCCGCCATGCCGATCAGGCTGCCGATGGTCACCACGCCGGTTCCGCCGACACCGTTGATGAGGATGCCGTAGGTGCCGTCGAGCTCGGGCACGACCGGGTCCGGCGGCGACTCCCAGGCGAGCACGTCGCTCCTGGAAGGACTCGACCGGAGCTTGCCGCCCTTCACCGCCACGAAGCTCGGGCAGAAGCCCTGGGCGCAGGAGAAGTCCTTGTTGCACGAGGACTGGTTGATCCTGCGCTTGCGACCCAGCTCCGTCTCCAGCGGCTCCACCGACAGGCAGTTGCTCTTGACCGAGCAGTCGCCGCAGCCCTCGCACACCTCTGGATTGATGACGTAGCGGATGGCCGGGTCGGGATAGCTGCCGCGCTTGCGGCGCCTGCGCTTCTCGCTCGCGCAGGTCTGGTCGTAGATCAGCACCGACACGCCCTCGAAGGCCGCGAGTTCGCGCTGCACGCGGTCGAGCTCACCGCGGTCGTGCACCGTCGTGCCGGCGGCGAAGCGCGTGCCCGCGTCGCGGTACTTCCCGATGTCGTCGCTGACGACCGCGATGCGGCGCACGCCCTCGGCGGCCACCTGCTCGGAAATGCGCGACACCGTGAGCTGGCCTTCCACCGGCTGCCCGCCCGTCATCGCGACCGCGTCGTTGAACAGGACCTTGTAGGTCACGCAGGCATCGGCCGCCACCGCTTGCCGGATCGCCAGCGAGCCCGAGTGGAAGTAGGTGCCGTCGCCGAGGTTCACGAAGATGTGCTTGCGCGTCGAGAACAGGCGCTGCGCGATCCACGGCACGCCCTCGGCGCCCATGTGGGTGTAGGCCTTGGTATCGCGGTCCATCCAGTTCGCCATGTAGTGGCAGCCGATGCCGGCCATGGCGCGCGATCCCTCGGGCACCACGGTGGAGGTGTTGTGCGGGCAGCCCGAGCAGAAATAGGGCTTGCGCACCGCGGCCGGCGCCGCCGGTGCGCCATGTGCCAGGGCGCGCGGGTCGACCTCGAAGGCGTTCACCGGAAGACCGAGGCGCTCCGCGATCGCGGCGGCGATCTCCGGCGGCGTGAGCTCGTAGTCGCTGCGCAGCAGGCGCTCGGCGGCGCCCACGCTCCACTCCCCGCCGATGCCGCCACGGCTCTTGCCCGAGATGCGGATGGCCTTGCGGCCCTCGACCGCGTCCGCATAGAGCTCGTCCTTGAGCTGCTGCTCGATCAACGGGCGCTTCTCCTCGACCACGAGCAGCTCGTCGAGGCCGCTCGCGAACGCGCGCACGATCGCCGGCTCCAGCGGCCAGACCATGCCGAGTTTGAGCACCGCCACGCCGCGCTCGGCCGCCTGCGCGTCGGTCCATCCCAGCAGGCGCAAGGCTTCGCGCACGTCGTTGTAGCTCTTGCCGGCGCACACGATGCCCAGCCTCGACGAGGCCGTCTTGAGCACGATCGTGTTGAGCCCGTTGGCGCGGCAGTAGTCGAGCGCGGCGGGCAGCTTGTGCCGCACGATGCGCGGCTCCTGCTCGGCCCACACGTCGGGCCAGCGGATGTGCAGGTCCTGCGGCGGCGCTTCGCCCGCGTCCGGCAGCTTCACCGTCACCCGCTGCGGGTCCACGTCGGCGACGGCCGTCGTCTCCACCACGTCCGACACGCATTTCATGGCCACCCACAGGCCGCTGTGGCGGCTCATCGCCCAGCCATGCACGCCGAGGTCGAGGTACTCCTGCACGCTGCTGGGATACAGCACCGGGATGAACGCCGCCACCAGCGCCTGCTCGCTCTGGTGACCGAAGGTCGAGGACTTGGCCGTGTGGTCGTCGGCCGCCAGCACCAGCACGCCGCCGATCCGCGAGGTGCCGGCGCCGTTGCCGTGCTTGAGCGCGTCGCCGCTGCGGTCGACGCCGGGCCCCTTGCCGTACCACAGGGCGAAGACGCCATCGACCCTGGCCTCTTCGGGAAACAGCGCGAGCTGCTGCGTGCCCCAGCAGGCCGTGGCGGCCAGGTCCTCGTTGATCGCTGGTTGGAACTGGATGTCGCGCGCCTCGAGCCGGGCCTGCGCGCCCCACAGCGCCTGGTCGAGCCCCGACAGCGGCGAGCCGCGGTAGCCGCTGACGAAGCCGCCCGTGCGCAACCCCGCGCGACGATCCCGCTCCCCTTGGTTGAGCAGCAGCCGGACCAGCGCCTGAGTGCCGCTCAGGTAGGCCGCGCCGCTGTCGCCGTCGTACTTGTCGTCGAGCGAAACCGAGCGCAATGCGCGCTGGATCTCCGGGTCACCGTGTCCCATCGTGGTCTCCGCATCTTAAATTGAGTGTTGCTCAACTATACATGTGAAGATTTCAGCTTGGCAACAGACATGCTCGCGCCAGCCGCGCATCAACGGCTTGAGCCTGACTCATTTTTTGAAGGGCGACAGCGATCTACGGCCGGGGCCGCCAGGCCGATCCGCTAGGCGGCGTCTTCGGCCGAGCCCGCGTCGCGCTCGAGCCGGCGCACCGCCGCGAGCACATCGGACTGGAAGCGGCGGGCAGCGCGCGCCGGCGGCGCTTCGAGCGCGAATGCCGCCATCAGCATCGCGGTCAGCTGCGAGGCCGTCGATGCGATCGAGGGCTTGGTGCCCGTGGTCACGTAGTCCCACAGCACGTGTTCCATCGAGCCGTACACCATGTCGCGCATCAGGCGCAGCGGCACGTCGCCGCGCACCTCGCCGAGTTCGCGCGCCTCGCTCAGCGCGGCCATGAAGGGCGATGTGTAGCGCCGCTTGAGTTCGGCGATGAGCCCGGAGAACTCGGCATCGACCATCCGCCCCTCGCCGAGGACCAGCGCGCACAGCCCGATGCCGTCGCCCATCAGATGGGTCAGGTGCCGCTGGATCACGAAGCGCAGCCTGGCCTCGAAGCCGGCGATCGCCGGCACCTGCTCCTCGAGCTCGATGCTGATCTCGTCGTACCAGCGGCCCACCACGTCGATGCACAGGCGCCGCTTGCTCTCGAAGTAGGTGAACAGCGTCGCCTCCGACACGCCCGCGCGCTGGGCGATCTCCGAGGTCGTCGAGCGCTCGAAACCGCGCTCGGCGAAGACCTCGCGCGCCGCCGCCAGCAGGCTCGCCTGCGTGCGCTCGGATTTTTCGCCCCGGGGGGCGCGACGCGGCGTGGCGGCTTTGGTGACGGACATGTCTGCGGGGGTTTCGAGAGAGCTGGACTGGCCGCCATTATGGAAGTGAACCCGCGGCCGCCCCTGGCAGGCAGCCCCAGCCGACAGGACTTTCCCCAAGGCCGCAACCGCGTCGCGCCCGTGCATACTCCCGCGCCGTCCAGATCTTTCTGAAAACAAAGGACCCCATGTCAGGACACGGATTTCACGTGCACGGCCCGCACGACCACGAACTCGAACATGCCGCTACCGGCGGTCACGGCCATGGCCACGGCGATGCGGCCGAAGGCGCCGGCATGAGCGTCACGGGAAAGATCGCCGTCTGCACCGCGGCCATCGCCACCATCGGCGCGATCTTCGCGTACATGGGCGGCGCCACGCAGGCCAACGCCGGGCTCTACAAGAACAACGCGGCCATCAAGAAGACCGAGGCCTCGAACCAGTGGAATTACTTCCAGTCGAAGAGCACCAAGCAGGCGCTGGCCGAGTTCGCGCGCGACACCGCCACCGATGACGCTCGCCGCCAGGGCTGGCAGGCGAAGGTCACGCGCTACGAGCAGGAGAAGGGCGAGATCCAGGCCGCGGCGAAGAAGCTCGAGGACGAATCCGTCCGCTGGGACACGGCCTCCGAGGAACAGATGCACCAGCACCACCGCTGGGCGCAGGCCACCACGGTGCTGCAGGTGTCGATCGCCCTCGCGGCCATCGCGCTGCTGACCCGCAGGAAGTGGCTCGAGCGCGCCATGTACGGCGTGGCGCTCGCCGGCATCGCGATCGGCGCGCTCGCGGCGCTGCACCTCTAGGGCGTATTCACCAGCACCAGCGCGAACAGCTCGTTGCGGTGGTGGATGCCCAGGCGATCGAAGGCCCGGTCCCTGAAAGTCTTGACCGTGCCGGCGGAAATGCCGAGGTCGTTGGCGATGCCCTCGTAGGTCCAGCCCTTGAGCATGCGCTCGCAGACCTCGCGCTCCCTGCGCGTGAGCACCGACAGCCTGGCGTCGAAGGACTGCTCGCGCGCGCCGGCGAGGTCGAGATGGCGCTGCACGCACGAGGTCAGGATCGGCGCGCCCATGCCGACCCACTCGATCTCCTCGCCCGTGAAGAGCGGCAGGCTCTCGTGCCGATAGAGGTTGATCGCCAGCAGGCCATCGTCCTTGTCCTTGCAGACCACCGAGAGCCGCTCGCGCAGGCCGTGCCGCGTGTAGATGCGCTCGCGGTGCGCGGCCGGGATCTCCTTCGCATGCCAGTGCACGAGCGTGCAGCGGGCCTGGCCGATCTGCTCGCGCGCGGCGAGGAAGGTCTGGTCCTGCCGGTACAGCGACGACCGGTACACCGCCCACGATTCCGCGGTGCCGTCGGGCGCGCGGTAGCTGCCCGACGCCGGCATGCGCGGCGGGGCATGGTCGGACAGCCGGAACACCGACAGCCATGAGACGGGCAGCCAGCGGTTGAGCTGCGCCAGCGCGTCGTTGGCGAAGCCATGGGCGCCGATGCAGGCGATCAGTCCCGCCATGGCGTCCACGGCGCGTCCGTCCGCGCTGGTGGCGAGCGCGGGCGTGGCGGACGAAAGGGGGATGAGCTGCATGGACACGGCCGGTGGGATGCACGGAGCCTATCGGCGCGGCGCCTTCCGGCCGCACCGGGTTTTCCCCCTCAGGGCGCGCCCTGTCTACATCGCAGGGGACAGACGAAAACTCCCCCATCGCGACACTGGCGGCCAAAGGAATCCCCATGACGCTCTCCCGCCGCGCCCTGCTCGCCGCCTCCCTGGTGCCCACCCTCGCGCAATGGCCGCTCGCCGCCCGCGCGCAGGCCTATCCCGACCGCCCGATCCGCCTGGCCGTGGGCTACGCACCCGGCACGGCGCCCGACGTGCTGGCGCGGCTGTTCGCGATCCGGCTGTCGGAGCTGCTCAAGCAGCAGGTGGTGGTCGACAACAAGCCCGGTGCCGGCGGGCAGATCGCGGCGCTGACGGTCGCCAAGGCCGTGCCCGACGGCTACACGCTGCTGCTCGGCGAGGTCGGCTCGATCTCGATCGCGCCGGCCGCCTTCGGCAAGCTCGGCTACGCGCCGAGCCGCGAGCTCACGGGCATCAGCGAGGTCGCGCGCGTCGACTTCCTGCTGGCCGTGCCCGCGAACTCGCCGCACAGGACGGTGGCGGACTTCGTCAAGGCGGCGCGCGCGCAGACCGGCCGGCTCAACTTCGGCACCTTCGGCGCCGGCACCTCGGGCCACTTCGGCGCCGAGCTGTTCGGCGAGGCGGCCGGCTTTCAGGTCGAACCGGTGCACTACCGGAGCACGGGCGACGCGGTCACGGCCATCCTCTCGGGCGACGTCTCGGCCGCCTTCGTTTCCACGGCGCTCGGCAACGCGCAGATCAAGGGCGGCAAGATGCGCGCGCTCGCCACCACCGCGCCGCGGCGTTCGCCGCTGCTGCCCGAGGTGCCGACCATGGCGGAGTCGGGCTATCCGAAGATCGACATCTCCTCCTGGTTCGCGCTGATGGCGCCCCAGGGCACGCCGCCGGCCATCCTCGACCTGCTCGGCGCCGAGTCCGTGAAGGCCGTTCAGCCCGAGGACGCGCGCGCCAAGCTCGTGGAAGCCGGCTTCAGCATCGTCGGCGCGGGCCGCGCCGACACCGACCGCATGCTGCGCGAGGAAGCGGCACGCTGGGCCGCGGTCGTGAAGGCCTCCGGGTTCCGCGGCGACTGAGAACAAGGAAGCGGGCGCCGACCGCGCCTCATCGACCCATGCAACACCACTGGATCCGCGACGCGGAGGACCTCGCGCGCATCGAAGCGCGGCCCTACGCCTCCTTCATGGCCCACGACCATGTGTACGACGCGCTGTGCGAGGTCGCGACCCTGCACCCCACGCGCATCGCGCTCAGCTACCTGCTCGATGCCGATCCCGAAACGCCGCCGCGGCACTGGCGCTACGCCGACCTGCTCGCCGACATCCGCCGCGCGGCGAGCCTCTTCGCCAGCCTCGTGCCCGGCGAGACACCGCGCGTCGCGATGCTGCTGCCGGCCATTCCGCAGGCCTGGCTGACGCTGCTCGGCGCCGAGGCCGCGGGCATCGTCTGCCCGATCAACTACCTGCTCGACGCCGCGCACCTGGCCGAACTCGTGCGGGCCTCGGGCGCGAACATCCTGGTGGCGCTGGGCCCGCATCCGGAGCTCGACATCTGGTCGCGCGCCGCGACGCTGGCCAACGATTGCCCCGCGCTGCGCCAAGTGCTCGCCGTCGGCGGGGCAACGGGTGCGATCGACTTCGACGCGGCCCTGTCGCGGATGCCGGCGGACGCGCCACCCGCGCCCTCCACGCGATCCGCCGACGGACTGGCCGCCCTCTTCCACACCGGTGGCACGACCGGCGCGCCCAAGCTCGCGCAGCACACGCACCGCAACCAGCTGCATGCCGCCTGGAGCGCGGCCCAGCTCTACGCGATGCGCGAGGACGACGTGATCCTCAACGGCTTCCCGCTGTTCCATGTCGCCGGCTCCTTCGTCTACGGCCTCTCGGCCCTGCTGAGCGGTGCGCGCATCGTGCTGCCGACCCTGCTCGGGCTGCGCAACCCGGCACTGATGCGGCGCTACTGGAGCGTCGTGCGCGAGCACGACGTGAGCCTGCTCGCCGCGGTGCCGACCGTGATCGCGACGCTGCTCGGCCTCGAGGCCCAACCCGCGGACCGCGCCCGCGTCCGCGCCCTGCTCACCGGCGGCTCGCCGCTGCCCAATGAACTGGCCAACGCCTTCGAGCGGAAATTCGGCATCCCGGTGCGCAACATCCTCGGCATGACCGAGTGCGCGGGCGTGGTCAGCATCGAACCCTTTCTCACGCCGCGCGTCCACGGCTCCTGCGGCATTCCGCTGCCGTTCACCGAGGTCAAGGCCGTGGCGCACGACGGCCGCGACTGCGCGCCGGGCGAGAGCGGCGTGCTGCGCCTGCGCGGCCCCAACGTGGGCCCTGGCTACACGGACGCGCACCGCAACGCCGGCACCTTCGAAGACGGGTGGCTGATCACCGGCGACATCGGCCACGTCGATGCACAGCGCCGCGTGTTCGTGACCGGGCGCGCCAAGGACCTGATCATCCGCAGCAGCCACAACATCGATCCGCAGGTGATCGAGGCGGCGCTGCTCCAGCATCCCGAGGTCGAGCTGGCCGCGGCCGTGGGCGAGCCCGACGAGTACGCGGGCGAACTGCCGGTGGCCTACGTGTCGCTGCGGCCGGGATCGCGGGTCGATGCCGATGCGCTCTCGGCCTTCGCCAATGCGCGCATTCCGGAGCGGCCCGCATTCCCGAAGCGCATCGAGATCCTCGCGGCGATCCCGCTGACCGCCGTCGGCAAGGTCTACAAGCCGCGGCTGAGGGCCCTGGCCTGCGAGCATGCCTTGACGCAGCGCCTGCGCGACGCCGGCCTGCTCGATGGCGTGGCGGTCGCGGTGGAAGACGGCGCGCGCGGACTGCAAGCGCGCTTTCGCCGACGCGCCGCGGCGGATGCCGTACCCGACGCCGAGCGCCTGCACGCGCTCATGCGCGCGTTCGCGATCTCGTACGAGATCGACGATCGCGCCGGAGGCGGCGCATGAGCCCGCCGGTGCGCCTCGACATCGACGGCGCGATCGCCACCATCACGCTCGATGCGCCCGCCACGCACCATGCGCTGACGCCGCGCATGCTGTGCCTGCTCGCGGATGCCGTGATGCGCTTCGCGGCCGACGACGCCTTGCGCGTGGCCATCGTCACGGCGAGCGGCGAGCGCGCCTTCTGCGCCGGCGGCGACCTGTCGCTCACGCTGCCGTTGATGAGCGGGGCCCGCGCGCCAGAGAACGAATGGGACCACCGCTTGCTGTCCGACCCGCGCGTGCTCGCGGCCTCGGGGCTGCGCGACTTCGAACTCGACAAGCCCGTGATCGCCGCCATCAACGGCGTGTGCATGGCCGCGGGCTTCGAGCTGATGCTCGGCACGGACCTGCGCATCGCCGCCGCGCACGCCCGATTCGCCCTGCCCGAGGCCACGCGCGCGCTGATTCCCTTCGCGGGCTCGATGGTGCGGCTGCCGCGGCAGTTGCCGTGGCCGCTGGCCATGGAACTGATGCTCACCGGCGAGCCCATCGACGCGGCGCGGGCGCGCGAGATCGGCCTGGTCAACCGCGTGGTGCCCGGCCCGGCGCTGATGGCCGAGGCACGCGCGCTGGCCGAACGCATCGCGCGCAACGGGCCGCTCGCGCTGCAGGCGATCAAGCGCACCGCACGCGCGGCGAGCGGGCTGTCGCTCGCCGAAGGCTTCGCGCTCGAGAACCAGGCCAAGGCCACGGTGTTCGCCAGCGAGGACGCGCGCGAAGGGCCGCGTGCCTTCATGGAGAAGCGCGCGCCGGTCTATCGCGGGCGATGAGGCCGGCAGAAATTTCCAACACGGACGCAGGAGACGAAGAGATGAACAAGAGCTACACCCCCACGACCCATGTTTCGAAGCGAAGGATCTCGCTCGCGGCCTCGGTCATCGCGCTCGCGGTGCAGGCCGGATGCGGTGGCGGCGGCGGAGGCAGCGGATTCGCGCCGGTGGCTTCGGGCCTGGCAGGCGCGCCCGCGCCGGCCTCCGATACGCCCGCACCACCTCCCGCACCCGCGCCGAGCGCGGCCGAGGCCTGCGCCGCCTTGAACGGGCTCGGCATCCCCGCCACCGACATCGCCTTGCCGACCTCGGGTGCCGTGGTCGCCAGCACCACGCTCGTCGCGCCGGCGGGCAGCGGATCGACCGCGGTCGGCGAGTACTGCCGCGTCACCGGATCGATCGCACCGGTCGACGCCAGCGCTCCTCCGATCCAGTTCGACCTGGCCCTGCCGACCGCCTGGAACCGCAAGGCCATGCAGCTCACGGGCGGCGGCTACGACGGCAGCGTGATCGCGGGCAACGGCAACGCGCCCGGCGCCTCGGGCCTCGCCACGCCGCTGGCGCGCGGCTATGCCGCCTTCGGCAGCGATTCGGGTCACAGCAGCAGTGCCGCCGAGGCCAGCTTCGCGCTCAACGACGAGGCGCTCGAGAACTACTTCGGCGACCAGTTGCGCAAGACGCGCGACGTCGCGGTGAAGCTGATCGCGCGGCGCTACGGCGCGGCGCCCGCGCGCACCTATGCGGCGGGCGGTTCCGGCGGCGGCCGCGAGGCGCTCTACGTCGCGGACCGCTGGCCCGCGCTCTACGACGGTGTCATCGCCTACTTTCCCGCCTGGTCGCTGACGGGCATGCTGACCAACTACGCGATCACCTCCAAGGCGCTCGCCGCGCCCGGCGCCTGGTCGAACCCGGCCAAGCAGCAGCTGCTGACCCGCTCGGTGGTCGCAGCCTGCGACGCGCTCGATGGCGCAACGGACGGCGTGATCGCCAAGGTCTCGGCCTGCGCCTTCGATCCCGCGACCCTCGCCTGCCCGGGCGGCGCCGACAGCGGCGACGGCTGCCTGTCGACGGCGCAGATCGGGGGCTTCCGTGCCTATGCCACGCCGCTGAAGCTGCCCTACCTGCTGGCCAACGGCACCGACGGCTATGCCGCGCTCAATATCTTCAACGGCGGCGTCATTCCCGCGATGGGCAGCAGCGCGCCGGCCACGCCCTCGCGCTTCGACATGGCGTTCGCGACCTACATCGGCGAATCCTTCGTGAAGTACATGGTCTACCGCGATGCCAGCTACGACCCCTTCCTGTTCGCCGTCGATGCGAACGGCTATGTCCAGCAGCGGCTGCGCTACATCTCGTCGCGGCTGGACGTCAACCCCGACCTGAGCGCGTTCGCGAACAAGGGCGGCAAGGTGCTGATCGTGCACGGCATGGCCGATCCGCTCATTCCCGCGGGCTCGTCCGAGGAGTTCCACCGGCGCGCCGTCGCGGCGATGGGCAGCGAGCGGGTCGGCGCCTTCCTCAAGTACTACGAGGTGCCCGGCTACGGGCATGGCGGCGGCGCCTACGACGTGCGCTTCGACTCGGTCGATGCGCTCGAACGCTGGGTCGAGCAGGGCGTGGCGCCCTCCAAGCTCACGATGACCGATGCCAATGCCGGCAACAACGGCCGCACCCGTCCACTGTGCGAGTACCCGGCCTGGCCGCGCTACGACGGGGCGGGCGACGTCGATCTCGCCAGCAGCTTCAGCTGCGTGCGCTGACGTCCCGCGGCGCCCTCACGCGCGGCGCTGCGGTCCCCGCATCAGCTTCCCGGGCAGCGCCCCCGTGCGCTCCCCGTTCTCCATGATGGTCTGCCCCGCCTTCAGCGTCGCGCGATAGCCCTCGGCGGTCTGCACCAGCCGCCGTCCGCCGGCCGGCAGATCGAAGGCGACATAGGGCGGCGGAATGCGCAGCCGGTCGAAGTCGATGATGTTGATGTCGGCCAGGTAGCCCGGCTGCAGCAGCCCGCGGTCCTCCAGGCCGTAGATGCGCGCGGTGTCGCGCGTCTGCCGCTGCACCATCAGCTCGAGCGGCAGCGTCGGCCCGCGACTGCGGTCGCGCGCCCAGTGCGTGAGCATGTAGGTCGGCATGCTCACGTCGCAGATGTAGCCGCAGTGCGCGCCGCCATCGGCCAGGCTCATCATCGTGCGCGGATGCTGCAGCTCGGCATGCAGCTGGCTCAGGTCGTTGTAGGCGTAGTTGAAGCTCGGGAAGTAGACGATGCCCTTGCCGTCGAGGTCCATCAGCATGTCGTAGACCACCTCCAGCGGCGTGCGTCCGTCGCGCTGCGCGATCGCGGCCACGCTGCGTTCCTGCGGCGGCTCGTAGTCGGGCTCGGCGCCCAGCGCATACATCTTGTGGAAGCTCTGCGTCAGGTAGGCCATGCGGCTGTCGTGCCGGGCCGATCCGGTCAGCGCATCCATGTCGGTCAGTTGCGCGCGCACCGCCGGGTCGCGCAGGCGCGCGAGCTTCTCGGCCCACGGCAGCGGCGCGATCTGCTGCCACAGCGGATGCGCCATGAACGGATGGGTGGAACCGAGCCACGCCATCAGGATGCCGGCGGGCCGGCCCGCCACCGCGCCATAGAGCGGCACGTTCTGCCGGTGGGTCTCGTCGAGCGCGGCCAGCAGGCGCTTCCAGGTGTCGGGCGTCTGGTCGGTCTGCACCAGCGCGAAAGCCACCGGCAGGTTGTTCTCGCGCGCGAGCTGCGTCATCCACGGCAGCTCGGTCTCCATCTGGTAGTGGTTCGACGTCATCTGGAAGACGCCATGGCCGACCTCGCCGAGCGCGCGCGCGATGCCGAGGATCTCGTCGGGCGAGGCGAAGGTGCCCGGCGGGTACTTGCGGCCCTGGTACTTGTGGATGATGGTGCGGCTGGTCGAGAAGCCCAGCGCGCCGGCCCGCATGCCTTCGCGCACCAGTTGCACCATGGCCTGGATGTCGGCGGGCGTGGCCTCGTCGTGCGTGATGCCGCGCTCGCCCATCACGTAGGTGCGCAGCGCCGAGTGCGGAATCTGCGCGCCGACGTCGAGCGCGCGCGGCATGCGCTCGAGCGCGTCGAGGTACTCGGGAAAGCTCTCCCACTGCCAGTCGATGCCCTCGGCCAGCACGGTGCCCGGAATGTCCTCCACGCCCTCCATCACACTGATGAGCCATTCGCGCTTGTCGCGATGCACCGGCGCGAAGCCGACGCCGCAGTTGCCCATCACGACGCTGGTCACGCCATGGTCGGTGGAGGGACTGAGGTAGGGGTCCCAGGTCACCTGGCCGTCGTAGTGCGTGTGCACGTCGACCCAGCCCGGCGTGACGATGGCGCCGCTGGCATCGATCTCGCGATGCGCGGCGCCCAGCTTGCCGCCGACCTCGGCGATGCGCCCGTCGGCGATGCCGATGTCGCCCGTGAAGCGCGGGCCGCCGCTGCCGTCGACCAGCGTGCCGCCGCGGATGATGGTGTCGAACATTCCGATGTCTCCTGCGCTCAGTCGAGCTTGATGTTGGCGGCCTTGATGACCTCGCCCCAGCGCTCGCTGTCGTTCTTCACGATGGCGGCGAAGGCGGGGCCGGAGGCACCCGATGGTTCGTTGCCCTGCGTCTCGATCAGCTTGAGCATCTCGGGCGAGCGCGCGATCTTCGCGAGCAGGTCGCCGATCTTCTTCGCGACGGCCGGGTCCATGTTTCCGGGACCGAAGATGCCCTGCCAGCCCACGATGTCCAGGCCCTTCACGCCCTGCTCGGCGATGGTCGGCATGTCGGGCAGCACCGGCACGCGTGCCGGCGTGGCCGTGCCGAGGCCGATGGCCTTGCCGGCCTTGATCAATTGCACCGCCGTGGCGGTGCCGTCGAAGTACAGCTGCACCTCGCCCGCGACCAGCGCGCGCGAGGCGTCGGCCGTGCCCTTGTAGGGCACGTGCGTCATCTTCGTGCCGGTGCGCATCTGCAGCAGCTCGCCGTTCAGGTGGGACGTGGAGCCCTGCGAGAACGAGGCGTAGTTGAGCTTGCCCGGGTTCGCCTTGGCATAGGCCACGAGTTCGCCGATGTTCCTGAACGGCGCATCGGGCGGCGCGATCAGCACCGTGGCCGACTTCACCATCTGCGCCAGCGGCGTGAAGTCCCTGACCGGGTCGTAGGGCAGCTTCGCGTAGAGGTGCGGGTTCTGCGTGTGCGTGATGACGATGGTGTAGAGCAGCGTGTGCCCGTCGGCCGGCGAGCGTGCCACCTCCTGCGCGCCGATGAAGGTGCCGGCACCGGGCTTGTTGTCGACGATCACGGGGGCGCCGCCCAATTCGTCGGTCATCAGCTTGGCGATCACCCGGGCCGTGGCATCGGAACCCGAGCCCGCGGGGAACGGCACGACGATGCGCACCGGCTTGCCGGACACCGGCCATGCCGCGGGCTGTGCCAGCGCGAGCGGCGCCACCGTGCAGGTGGCGGCGAGCACCGCGGCAGCGAGCAGCGCGCGGCGAAGCGTGGGGATCGGATGCATCGGACTGTCTCCATTCGTGGGCCCGCCAGCGCGTTCCAGGCGGTTCATGCAAGCGCTTGCACGAAGCATAGGAGCAATCGAATCCGCACGACCCCGGGGTTAGCACCTAGGCCTGCATGCGCTTGCACGGGGCGGCTAACATGCGCTGTCCATCGCCCATTCATGACCGCCTCGCGCCCGTCCTCCCCTCTTCCCACGCCCGGTGCCCGCGCCGCCTCGCTGGCCGATGTCGCGGCGCTCGCGGGCGTGTCGACCGGCACCGTGTCCCGCGTGCTGAGCCGGCCGAACATGATCAGCGAGGCGACGCGGCTGCGCGTGATGGATGCGGTCGACCGGCTCGGCTACGTGGCCAACGGCACCGCGCGCGCGCTCGCGATGCGCCGCACCATGACCGTCGGCGCGATCGTTCCGCGCTTCGGCAGTTCGTCGTTCCCGGCGCTGGTGCAGGCGCTCGAGTCGACGCTGGCGGCCGGCGGCTACACGCTGCTGCTGTCCGCGCCCGAACCTAGGCCCGCCAACGACACGAGCATCCTGCGCGCCTTGCTCGAGCGCGGCGTCGATGCGGTGGCGCTGCTCGGCGCCGAGCAGCCACAGCAGGTGCTGGCCATGCTCGGCGCGAGCCGCACGCCCTTCGTGTGCATGTGGGCGCCACCCGATGCCAGCGGCAGCAGCATCGGCTTCGACGAGAAGGCGGCGGCGGTGCTGATCGTCGAGCACCTGCGTGCGCTCGGCCATCGCAGCCTCGGCTACATCGGCGGGCGCACCGCGGACAGCGAGCGCGCCAGGCGCCGCCTGCGCGACCTGAAGCTCGCCATGGCCGAGCGCTCGCTCGTGCTGCGCGCCGAGGCCGTCATCGAGACCGACCATGGCTTTCGCGAAGGCTTCGAAGCCATGCAGGCCATCGCGCGCCGCGAGCCGCCCGTCAGCGCCATCGTCTGCGGCAGCGACTACCTCGCGGCCGGCGCGCTGGCCGCGCTCGACCAGGCCGGCATCGAGGTACCGCGCCGGCTGTCGGTCGCGAGCTTCAACGACAACGACTTCGCGCCCTATCTGCACCCGCCGCTGACCACCGTGCACCTGCCGATCCGCGAGATCGGCGAACAGGCGGGACGGCAGTTGCTGGCGCGGCTGGGTGCGGGCACCGCGACGGCACCCGTCGCACTGCCGGTCCGGCTGATGGAACGCGCGAGCACGGGGCCGGCGCCGCGCTGAAGGCACGGCGCCGGCACCCACCCATCTCACTCGCTCAGAGCAACGCTCCGGTACGCCGGGTCCGCGGCGATCTCCGCCTCCGTGTAGGGAACGCGCAGCCACTGCTTGGCGCTGTAGGCCCGCGTGTAGTCGGCATGGTGTGCCGAGGCCGGGTCGTCCGAGAGCGAATAGGTCAGGAAGGTGTCGGCTTCCACCTTGCCGGCCGGGAAGCGGACGATCTGCATGTAGCTGTTGGCGATGACGGAATCGCCATCGAGGCTGTAGCCGCCGCGGTCGAGCCGGTTGAAGGTGGCGGTGGTGGTGAAGACACCCGTGAGGTCGCTCATGCCGCCGAACAGCGGGATCTTGCGGCCGTTGCGCGTGACAAACAGGTAGTCGCCGCGCGGCGCATTCACCGGATAGGGGCTGGCCTCGATGCGCATCAGCGCGGCGCCGAAAGCCTGGCGCAACGCATCGCTCGCGCTGCCCCGGATCTCGCGCGGCGTGTTGAGCGGATCCTCGGTGGAGAAGGGCACGGCATAGAGATCGCTCTTGGGAATCGCGTTCTCCACGCGGCCCCAGAACTCGTCCCAGACATGCGCACCCCGCGCATCGATGTTGTCGGTGTCGTCCCAGGCACGCAGCGCGGCGCAGGCCTCGGCGGTCCGGACGCTGCCCGCGGGCGTGTCGCCTAGGTAGGGATCGTTGTAAGCCGCCACATCGATGCGGGGCACCGCGCACACCAGCGCCAACACCTGCGCCTTGAAGCGCTCCGCGGTGTAGACGCGGCTGTCGAGCACCATCCGCTGCACCGTCGCCGCGGTGGCCGTCTTGCCCGCATAGCCGTCGGTGCCGCTCAGCCGGCCCTGCGCCATCAGGTGGCCGAGGCGAGAGCGCGTGGTGAACCCGGTCTCGACGCCGCCGAAGATGGCCGGATAGCCGGTGAGCCGCTCGTTCGGGTTGGTGAGCCAGGCGCTCGCATTCATGTTGGCCACGTAGTCGTCGCGCAGCAGGCTGGGCATGCGCGACGGTCCGACGGCCCCCTTCTGCACCGAGTCGGGGTCGGTCTGCCAATCGCACTCGCTGCGCGATCCGTCGAAGACCGGCACGCGTTCCAATGCGGCGGCCAGCAGCTGGCCCACGGCCGTGGTGCAGCGTTCGGTCTGTTGCGGCGAGACGTTCGGCACGGCCGTGATGTCGGCGTACCAGGCCTTGGCGCTGCCGCGCCCCACGGCGGTGGTGTTGACCCACGGGATCCCCGCCTCCTCGCGCTGGATGGCGATGAACTCGTCGAGCGACTTCGCCTGGTCCCAGCGCAGCCAGGTCCGGAAGGCGCGGAAGTTGTCGGCGTTGATGTCCCGGATCGCGAAGGCCGTGCGTGGGCTCCAGGCCAGCGCGGGACTCATGCCCGCGAGGTTGATGAGCGGGCCGTACTCGC
This sequence comes from Variovorax sp. 20P10.2.4, assembly GCF_058244205.1. Taxonomy (NCBI): domain Bacteria; kingdom Pseudomonadati; phylum Pseudomonadota; class Betaproteobacteria; order Burkholderiales; family Comamonadaceae; genus Variovorax; species Variovorax sp. 20P10.2.4. The sequence continues at coordinate 17,697 of NZ_JBZAYE010000016.1, read as the reverse complement.
TCTTGTAGAGCGTGCGGGTCTGCGCGGGGCCGCCCTTGACGTCGACGGCGATGGTGCTGGGCTTCATCTTCACCGCCTTGCCGTCGCGCAGGTAGCTGGTCGGGTCGCCCTCGGCCAGCGCGAGTTCATAGAGGCCGAAGCGCCGCGCGGCCGAGACGGTGTGGCTCCAGGCCACGTTCTGGTTGAAGCCGATCAGGATCAGCGGGACGCCGAGGAAGGAAGCGCCGCTCACATCGAGTTCGCCCGGAATGGTGAGCTGGGCCTGGTAGAAGCGGTCGGGGCCGCGCCAGTACCAGTGCGGGTTGCCGAACTGCAGCGCGCTGTCGTCGCCCGTGCCCGCAGTGCCGAAGGCATACATGTTGCTGCCCACGCCATGCTTGCCTCCCACCTCGAGGGCGGGTGCCTTCGGGGGCTGCGTGCGCAGCGCGGCGAGTTGCGTGCCTTGCGCGCGGCGCAATGCGCGCGCCGATGCCTGCGCCTGCCCGGCCGTCGACGCCGGCGCGACCGCGCTCGCGATCTGCGTCACGAAATTGCCGTAGCCGGCCGTGAGGTTGGCCGCGTAGAGACGGCGCCAGATATCCCCCGAGGCGATGGGCGCCACCCAGGCTTCGCCACGGCAGGCCGCGTGCGCGCCGGCTTCGCCACCGGCCTTCAGGTCGCGCACGTAGCGGCTGTAGCCGGCCGCGAAGCCTTCGACCAGCTGCTTCAGCTTGTCGGGTTGGGCCTGCGCGAAAGCATCGATCGTCTCGCTCGAGAGCACGTGCTTGTGGAAGAAATCGGACTCGATGTTCTTCGGCCGGCCGATCGTTCCCGGGTACACGAGCAGCGCATCGGCACCGAAGTTCTTCGACCGCTCGCCGCGGTAGGTGAGGAAGGCATCGGCCATGGTGCAGAGGTTGTCCTGCGCCTGCGCATAGCCATAGCCGTAGCCCACGCCGCCCCAGTCGGCCGCCTTGATGTGCGGCACGCCCATCGCGGTGCGGCGGATCTCGGCCTTGAAAGCGGGAGCGCCGGCGCTCGGAGGCGCCGGGTTGCCGGGCGCGGGCGGTGCCGTGCCGGCGAAGGAAAAGCCGTTGTTGCCACCGCCCCCGCCGCATGCGGCGAGCGTGGCTGCGATGGCCAGCAGGCCGAGCGGCCTGCTGGCGCGCCAGAGTTGTCGTTGTTGCATCGTGTCTCCTGTGAATCACTCCGCGGGGGAGTGGCGAGGAGCTTAGGGACGGCAGGCGCGCGCCCGTTGTACGCACCCGCCGTCTTGCTCAGGGTGGACCCCAGGTGTGCAACGCACCGACATCGGAGCGCACCTGCACCTGCGCGCCGTTGGCGAGAAAGGAAGGCACCAGGCCGAAGCAGCGCTGGTAGGTGCGGCTCATGTGGGCCATGTCCGTGAAGCCGCCTTTGTGGGCGATGTCCGCCAGCGGGCCGCTGCGGCCCGCGAACTGCTGGACCGTGCGCCGCACCTTGGTCCACAGCAGGTAGCGCTTGATCGACAGCCCCAGCTGCTGGCGGAACAGATGCGTCAGCCGATCGGGCGAGAGGCAGGCCTCGGCCGACAGGTCGCGCAGCGGCAGCGGGCCGACATGGGTGCGCGCGCGCTCCAGCACGCGCTCGATGCGCGGGTCCAGCGGCACATGGCGCAGCGGACGGCCGGCCACGGCCTCGACCATGCGCGTGCTGAGTTCGCGCAGCTGGCTGTCGCGCAGTTCGCCCTGCAGCGCGGCCTCGAAGCGCTCGCGCAGGCGGCCGAAGCATTGGGCATCGATGACCTGGATGCCGCGATCGCCCTGCACGCCTTCGAGCATGCGCGCTACGTTGGAAGACGGCTCCATGTTGAGCGACAGCAGGCCGCAGCCGTCGACATCGAGCCGGCGCGGCGCATGCGGTGCCACGAGCGCCGCGGTGCAGCGCACGCGCGTGCCGTCCATCCCTTCGAGCGCGAACGGGCGCCCGCTGGGCGACACCAGCAGCGTCGCCGAGGGGCGGGCCGTCAGCCCCGAGCGGATGGCCGGCGTGATGTAGAGGAAGCGGTCATCCCACAGGTGGAGATAGTTCTGCGTACCCATGGCGAACGAAGCGCAACGCTCTTGCGGCTACGCGCCGTGCGCGACGGCCTGCTTCAGCAGCCTCGTGCCGAGCTCGGCCTCCGCTTCGCTCGCCTGGACGCCGTGCCGGCCATGCAGCGCGACCACGTCCATGCGCAGGCCCAGCGTCGCGCGTTCGCGCGCCTGCACGATCTCGATGCCCAGCAGCAGTCCGCGGCCCGGTGCATTCCCGGCCTCGTCGCTGTCGAAGGATCGCCGCAAGGCGTGCAGGCCGCTGTCGGGCCAGGCATCGGCGCGCACCGCCACTTCGAGCCGTCGCGGAAGTACCGCGGCGACCCCATCGCCCGCGCGAGGCAGATAGAAGAAGCCGCCGGCGTGACGGCCCTCCGCGGTCTGCCCCGGTGTCAGCCACGCCGCCAGCGGCAGCTCGACGCTGAGCGCCTGCGACAGCGCATGAAGGTCGGGTGCATCGCCATCGATGCCGACCATCACGCCGGCGCGGCCGTACCGGATCAGGTGCCGGCGGGTATTGGCCCAGAAGGCGGAATCGACGCCGCAAGACATGGAGAGCTCCCTTTGTTCGAGGCCGCGAAGTCTAGGAACACGGGGGGCATGCGCCAAGCCAATATTTCTTATTCCAGCTATCAGCGCCGCTTGCGGCAGCGGGCTCACAGACCACTGTGGTTGCAATCAGACCGAATCGGTACGAAAATCGCGCACCCCAGAAACGCCATGCCTTGAGCCGCCATCTCGACATCGACCTGCTGCGCACCTTCGTGGCGATTGCGCAGGCGCGCACGCTCGGCCAGGCCGCGGCCCGGATCGGCCGCACGCAGGCCGCGGTGAGCATGCAGGTCAAGAAGCTCGAGGAGACGCTGAACCAGCCGCTGCTGCATCGCACCGGCCGCGGCGTCGTGCCCACGCTGCACGGGGAACGCCTGCTGGGCCATGCGCGCACGATCCTCCAGCACCACGATGCGGCGCTGGCCGAGATCTCGGGCGCGACGCTGTCGGGCACGCTGCGCTTCGGTTGCCCGAGGACTACGCCGTCGCCTTCCTGCCGCAGATCCTGCGCGGCTTCGCGGACCGGCATCCCCAGGTGCGTGTGGAGGTGTTCTGCGCGCCGACCGCCCGGCTCGACGACCAGCTCCGGAAGCACACGCTCGACCTCGCGCTGGTCTCCACCATCGGCGCAGAGCGCAAGCTTCCCGTGATTCGCCACGAAGCGCTGGTGTGGGTCGGCCTGCGGCATGACCTCGCGGCAGCGTGCGAGCCGCTGCAGCTCGCGCTGTCCGACCCCGACACGCTGGACCACCGCGTGGCCTGCGAGCGGCTCGATGCCGCCCGGCGCAGCTACCGGCTGGCCTATGCCAGCGCCAGCATCTCGGGCTTGCTGGCCATCGTGCGCTCCGGCCGGGCCATCGCGGTGCTCACCCGGTCCGCCGTGCCGTCGGACCTGCAGATCCTGGAGACCGGCGATGTGCTGCCCGCGCTGCCCACGATCGGGCTGGCGGTCGAATTCAGCCTCGAGCCCGCAACCGCCATGGCGGCGGCATTCGCCGATCACCTGCGAGCGACATTGCCGACGCTCTAGCGAGCGTGCTCAGTGGCCCAGCGCGTTCATCGCCGACGCGATGATGTCGTCGCGCCATTCCTTCTGCTGACCCAGGCGAACCGCCGAGATCGCCGCGATGCCCAGGCCGGAGAACGCGAGCGTGATGCGCACGATGCGCTGCGCCTTGGCCTTGAACGGATCGGTGCCGAGCGCCTGGTAGATGAGCAGCGCGATCTCCATGAGCTGCGGCTCGGTGCTCTCCTCGCTGCCCGAGAGCCGGTTGGCGAAGGCCGACACGCCCGGCCATTCGAAGGTGAAGTCGACATAGGACGCGACGACGGTGCGGTCGCGCCGGATGCCGGGGCGCATGCCTTCGACGCTGGCCAGCAACGCCGTCACATGGTCGCGCCCGGCCTGGAAGCCTGCCTCGTAGATCGCCTTCTTGCTCGGGTAGCGATAGAGCAGCCCCGTCTTCGAATAGCCGATCGCATCCGCGATCTGCTGCAGCGAGGTGTTCTCGAACCCATGCTTGGCGAACAGGCCGGCGGCGCAATCGACGATCCGGGCGTTCATCTGGGACTTGGTCGGCCTGAGCATGCGGGCAGTCTAGCGCAGGGTCCGACCGAAGCAGTCGACTTCCGTTCGAATCGGTACGGACCCGGCCGATGCCCCGCCGCGCTCAGCGCTGCGCGAACGACTTCACGTGATCGACCAACGCGCGCAGCTTGCGCGGCTGGTTCCGGCGACTCGGAAAGTACAGGAAGAAGCCCGCGAAGCTCGGCAGGAAATCGTCGAGCACCGAGACCAGTTCGCCACGCTCGATGTAGGGCCGGAAGGTCTCCTCCATGCCGATCGTGATGCCGGTGTCCGCGAGCGCGGTGCGGATCATCAGCAGCATGTCGTTGGTCGTGATCCTCGGCGCCACCGTCAGCGCGAAGTCGCGCCCGTCCTCGCGGAACTCCCAGCGGTACGGCGCTTCCTTGGGCGAACGCCGCCATCCGATGCAGCAGTGCGCGAGCAGCTCGCGCGGATGCGTCGGCACGCCGTGCGCGGCCAGGTAGGCCGGGCTCGCCACGACCATCTGGCGCTGCGGCCCGGTCAGCGGGACCGCCACCATGTCCTGCTCGATGACCTCGCCCAGCCGCACGCCGGCATCGAAACCCGCGGCGACGATGTCCGACTCGTCGTCGGTCACGGTCACATCGAGCGTGACACCGGGATGGGCCGCCGCGAAAGTGCTGATCAACGGACCCGAGAGGAAGCGCTCGGCGATCGAGGTCACCGCGACCCGGAGCACGCCGCGCGAAGGGCCTTCGACCGCGGCCTCTTCCAGCGCCGCGCCCACCGTCGACAGCGGCTCGGCAATCTGCCGGTGCAGCGCTTCGCCCGCCTCGGTCAGGCGCACGTGGCGCGTCGAGCGCTGGACCAGCGCGATGCCCAGGCTGTCTTCGAGCCGCCGGATGCCCTGGCTGACGGCCGAACGCGTCACGCCCAGATGGTCCGCGGCGGCGCGGAAGTTCTGCTCCTTCGCGACCGCGAGGAAGAAGCGCAACAGGTTGAAGTCGGCATCCATTGGTTAGCAATGCTAACCGGTGCAGTCAGCTATCGGGGAGTTCTCTTAACCGTCGCGCCTTCCTAAAGTCCACCCATGACTTCACGAACCACCCCTTCTCCAGCGGCCCGCAACCGCCGGAAACCCACGCGGCGCGGTCTGCTGGCCCTCGGGCTCCTGGCCCTCGGCACGGCCCTCGCCGCCCCTCACCGAGCCCAGGCTCGATCTCCAAAGGAATCGGACATGACAACGCATCCCTACCTCGGCATGTGGGTGACCGGCGACGGCCACGTGCGCCATCAGCTGCTGCCCAACGGCCGCTACGACGAGGCGCGCGGCAACCGCGAGAGCGCCTACCGCGGCCGCTACGTCATCGAAGGCAACCACATCGAGTACGTCGACGACACGGGCTTCACGGCCGATGGCGACTTCATCGACGGCGTGCTGCATCACGGCGGGATGGTGCTGCGGCGCGTCGCGCCGGCACGCCCCCAATGACCCGACCCCTCATTTCCAACGACCCGGAGAACCAACCATGAACGCAAAGACTTCCAAGATCGTCCTCATCACCGGCGCCAGCAGCGGCATCGGCGAAGCCACCGCCCGCCTGCTCGCGAAGAACGGCGCCACCGTGCTGCTCGGCGCGCGGCGCACCGAACGGCTGGACCGGATCGTCGCGGACATCGTCGCCGCCGGCGGCATCGCCGAGGCCCGCGCACTCGACGTGACGCGGCGCGAGGACGTGCAGGCCTTCGCGGCCCACGCCATCGCGCGCTTCGGCCGCATCGACGTCATCGTCAACAACGCCGGCGTCATGCCCCTGTCGCCGCTCGCCTCGCTCAAGCTCGACGAGTGGGACCGGATGATCGACGTCAACATCCGCGGCGTGCTGCATGGCATTGCCGCCGTGCTGCCCACGATGCAGAAGCAGGGCGCGGGCCACGTGATCAACGTCGCGTCGATCGGGGCGCACGCCGTCTCGCCCACGGCTGCCGTCTACTGCGCGACCAAGTACGCGGTCTGGGCCCTCTCCGAGGGCCTGCGGCAGGAGCACCAGGACATCCGCGTCACGACGATCAGCCCGGGCGTGACCGAGTCGGAACTGGCCGACACCATCTCGGACCAGAAGGGCCGCGACGAAATGAAGGAGTTCAGGAAGGTGGCGATCAGCGCATCGGCGATCGCGCGCGCCATCGACTTCGCGATCTCGCAGCCCGAGGACGTGGACACGAGCGAAATCGTCATTCGGCCCACTGCCAGCGCGCATTGAGCTGTCGCCGCCATGGTGCTTGCCCATGGCGACGACAGGCGGCCCGTTAACTCAGGCCGTGGCCGGAAACGCCGCCGGCCGCCGGTCCGCCCAAGGCGCCGCGCGCTCGATCTGCCCCGCGAGCTGGTACAGCGTGTCTTCCGCGCCGAAGCGCCCCGTGAACTGCACGCCGATCGGCAGGCCTTCTTTCGACCAGTGCAGCGGCACCGACATCGCGGGGTTGCCCGCCACGTTCCAGATCGAGGTGTAGCCCGTGTGGCTGCGAGCGATGGCCTTGTAGGTCGCGAGGTCGGTGCTCTCCATGTCGACCTCGCCGAGCTTGTGCGGCGGCGTGGCGCAGACGGGTCCGAGCAGCACGTCCCACTTCTCGAACTGCTGGCCCAGCGCGCGGCTCGCGCGCTGCAAGGTCTGGATGGCGTTGAGGTAGGTCTGCGCGCTCACCTCGCGGCCAGCCTCGGCGAACAGCGCGGTCACGCGCTGCAGGTCGCGGCCGCTGAAGTCGCGGCCCAGTTGTCGGTTGCGGCGCAGCAGCGAGGTGTACATGCTGGCGTGGATGATGTCGGCGCGGCACTGGAGGTACTCGTCGTCGGGGATCACGTCGTCCAGCGCGGGATCGACCCACTCGACCTGGTGGCCCAGCGATTCGCACAGCTTCGCCGCGTTCTCGACGCCGGCGCGCACCTGCGGATCGAGCGCCACGGCCTCGAAGGACTTGAGCGAGACGGCGATGCGCAGGCGCTGCGGATCGCGCTTCGTCAGCTCGAGGTAGGAGGCCGCGGGCGGCGGCGCCCAGTACGGATCGCCGGGCGCGGCGCCCTGCGAGACGTCGAGCAGCACGGCGCTGTCGCGTACCGAGCGCGTCACCACATGGTGGATGGTCATGCCGGCCCAGCTCTCGCTGATGTGCGGGCCGAGCGGCACGCGCGCGCGCGTGGGCTTGAGGCCGAACAGGCCGCAGTGCGAAGCGGGGATGCGGATCGAGCCGCCGCCGTCGGCCGCGTGCGCGCTCGGGATGATGCCGCCGGCGACGGCCGCGGCGGCGCCGCCGCTCGAACCGCCCGTGGTGTGCTCCAGGCTCCACGGGTTGCGGCAGGGACCGAACATCTCGGGCTCGTTGGTGGCGCTGATGCCGAACTCCGACAAGCTGGACTTGCCGAAGATCACCAGGCCGGCGCGCACGTAGCGCTCGGCCAGGGTGCTGTCGATCGGCGAGCTGAAGTCGGCGAACAGGCGCGAGGCGCTGGTGGTCTTGGTGCCGGCGTAGAACACGCCCAGGTCCTTGAGCAGGAAGGGCACGCCGCGCAGCGGGCCGTCGGGCAGGCCCTGCGCGATGCGGTCGCGCGCGAGGTCGAAGAAGCGCGTGGTGACGGCGTTGAGCACGGTGTCGCGCGCCTCGGTGCGGGCAATGGCCTCGTCGAGCAGTTCCTCGGCCTTGAGCTCGCGGCGGCGGACCAGGTCGGCCATGGCCACGGCATCGAGCTTGTCGTATTCGGCAATCATCGGTATCGCTTTCCTTGTGTGAGTGGATTTGCAGTCAGCGGAAATGGCAGGCCACCCATTGGCCCGCCGTCTTTTGTTCGAGCACCGGCTCTTCCTCGGCGCAGCGCGCCTGCGCCATCGGGCAGCGCGTGTGGAAGCGGCAGCCCGAGGGCGGCGCGGCCGGGTTGGGCGGATCGCCCTTGAGCAGCCGGCGCTGCGTGCGCACGCGCGGGTCGGGCACGGGCACCGCCGACAGCAGGATCTCGGTGTAGGGGTGCAGCGGCGCGCTGAACAGCGTGTCGCGCCCGGCGATCTCGACGATCTTGCCGAGGTACATCACGGCCACGCGGTGGCTGATGTGGCGCACCACCGCGAGGTCGTGCGCGACGAACAGGTAGGCGATGCCGAACTCGGCCTGCAGGTCGGTCAGCAGGTTGATGACCTGCGCCTGCACCGACACGTCGAGCGCCGACACCGGCTCGTCGCAGACGATCAGCTTCGGGTTCAGCGCCAGGGCGCGCGCGATGCCCAGGCGCTGGCGCTGGCCGCCCGAGAACTCGTGCGGCAGCTTCTTCATGGCCTCGGGCCGCAGGCCGACCTTCGAGAACAGCCACGCGACGCGCTCGTTGCGCTGCGCGCCGTTCGACTCGCCGAAGTTGCGCAGCGGCTCCGCCACCAGCTCGCCGGCCGTCATGCGCGGATTGAGCGAGGCGTAGGGGTCCTGGAAGATGATCTGCATCTCGCGCCGCTGCTCGCGCATCGCGCCGGCGTCGAGCGAGAGCAGGTCGCGCCCATTGAGTTGCACCGTGCCCGAGGTCGGCTCGATCAGCCGCAGGATCGACTTGCCGGTGGTGGTCTTGCCGCAGCCCGATTCGCCGACCAGCGCCAGCGTCTCGCCCGCGGCCACCGAGAACGACACGCCATCGACCGCATAGACCTTCGAGGCCTTGCGGCGCGAGATCCACGAGCCCGGCGACTGGTAGTGCTTGCGCAGGTCGCGCACTTCGAGCAGGGGCGTGCCCGCCTCGGTTGTCGCGTTCGTGCTCATGCGCCGGCCTCCTGCATCAACGCGGCCTGGGCCGTCGGTACTTCGGTCGTGCGCACCAGTTCCTCGACATGGAAACAGGCCGACAGGTGCGACGCGCCCGCGCCATGTTCCTGCAGCGGCGGCACCTCGTTGCGGCAGCGCTCGCTGGCGAAACCGCAGCGCGGCGCGAAGGCGCAGCCGCGCACCGCCTCGTGCGGCGAGGGCACGATGCCGGGGATCTCGGTCAGCCGCGCGCTGTGCGTGTTCATAGACGGCATCGAGGCCATCAGCGCGCGCGTGTAGGGATGCAGCGGCCGCTCGAACAGGTCGAGCACGTCGGCCTCCTCCACCTTGCGCCCGGCGTACATCACGACCACGCGATCGCAGCACTCGGCCACCACGCCGAGGTCGTGCGTGATCATCACGATGCCCATGCCGAGCTCGCGTTGCAGGCCGCGCAGCAGTTCGAGGATCTGGGCCTGGATCGTCACGTCGAGCGCGGTGGTCGGCTCGTCGGCGATCAGCAGCTCGGGATGGCAGGCCAGGGCCAGCGCGATCATCACGCGCTGGCGCATGCCGCCCGAGAGCTGGTGCGGATACTCGTTCACGCGCCGCTGCGGCTCGGGGATCTGCACCAGCCGCAGCATCTCGGTGGCGCGCGCCAGCGCCTCGCGGCGGCCCACCTGCTGGTGCAGCATCACGGTCTCGGCGATCTGCCGGCCCACGGTCAGCACCGGGTTCAGCGAGGTCATCGGTTCCTGGAAGATCATCGAGATGCGGTTGCCGCGGATGCGGCGCATCTCGGCCTCGCTGAGTTTCAAGAGGTCGGTGCCGCGGTAGCGGATGGCACCGCCGGCGAAACGCCCGGGCGGGGTCTGGATCAGCCGCATCACGGACAGCGCCGTCACGCTCTTGCCGCAGCCCGACTCGCCGACCACGCCGACCGTCTGGCCGGCCTCGACGCGGTAGGAGACGCCGTGGACCGAGCGCACCTCGCCGGCCAGGGTGTCGAAGTAGGTGTGCAGGCCGTCGATCTCGAGCAGCGGCGCATCGCCCGCGCGGTGCGCCGCGCCCTTGGCGGCCAGGGGGGTGTCGTTCATGGACATGTCCTCAGAGCTGGCGCGCCACGTGCGGGTCGAGCGCATCGCGCAGGCCGTCGCCCAGCAGGTTGATCGCCAGCACCGTGAGCCCGAGCAGCAGGCCCGGGAACACGATGGGATAGAACACGATCGCGATCAGGTTGCGGCCTTCCGAGATCATGTTGCCCCAGCTCGGCACCTGCGGCGGCACGCCGACGCCGAGGAAGGACAGCGCGGCCTCGGCCAGCACCGCCGATGCGGCGATGAAGGTGGCCTGCACCAGCAGCGGCGCCAGGATGTTGGGCAGCACGTGCCGCCACAGGATGGTGCGCAGCCGCGTGCCGAGCGCATGCGCGGCCTCGACGTAGAGCCGCTCGCGCAGCGACAGCGAGAGCGCGCGCACCAGCCGCACCATGCGCGGCACCTCGGGCACGGTGATGGCGACGATCACCGTCGTCAGGCTGGCCTTGGTGAGCGCCATCAGCGCGATCGCCAGCAGGATGCCGGGGATCGCCATCAGGCCGTCCATCACGCGCATGATCGGTCCGTCGGTCCAGCGCACGAAGCCCGCCAGCAGGCCGAGCAGCACGCCCAGCAGCGTGGCCAGCAGCGCCACCGAGGCGCCGGTCACGAGCGAGACGCGCGCGCCCCAGACGGCGCGGCTGAAGGTGTCGCGCCCGAGCGCGTCGGTGCCGAAGTAGTGGTCGGCCGACGGCGCCTTCATGCGCGCGATCGGGTTGATGGCCTGCGGATCGTGGGTCGCGATCCACGGCGCGCCCAGCGCGGCCGTGACCACCACCAACAGGATCAGCACGCCGAGGATCAGCGTGTAGTGCTTGCGCAGCAGCCGCAGCGCCGGCGAGGGAGGACGCCGCGCGGCGCCGGGGTTCAGGATGGCTTCGGTCATTCGCGGGCCTCAATAGCGGATGCGCGGGTCGAACAGGCTGTAGCTCAGGTCGACCAGCAGGTTGATCAGCACATAGGCCGCCGCTGACAGCAGCAGCAGGCTCTGGATCACCGGGTAGTCGTGGTGCTGCACCGCATCGACCACCAGGCTGCCGAGTCCCGGGATCGAGAACACGGTTTCGGTGACCACCACGCCGCCCAGCAGCAGCGCGATGCCCACGCCGATGGTGGTGACGATCGGGATCGCCGCGTTGCGCAGCGCATGGCCGAGCACCGGCAGCACGCCCAGGCCCTTGGCACGCGCGGTGCGGATGTAGTCCTCGTGCAGCACCTCGAGCATCGACGCACGTGTCATGCGCGTGAGCAGCGCGGTGTAGAGCAGCCCGAGGTTCAGGCACGGCAGCACCAGGTGCTTGAGCCAGGGCAGCACGCCCTCGGCGATGCCGCGGTAGCCCTGCACCGGCAGCCACTGCAGCTTGAGCGCGAAGGTGTAGACCAGCAGGTAGCCGGTGAGGAACACCGGCATCGAGAACGCGCAGACCGCGAACACCATCACCAGCCGGTCGATCCAGCTGCCGGCGCGGTAGGCCGCGAGCACGCCCAGCGGGATCGACAGCAGCACCGCCACCAGGATGGTGAAGAAGGCGATCGACAGCGTGGCGCCGATGCGCTGGCCCAGCAGCTGCGACACCGGCATCTGGTTGAACAGCGAGACGCCGAAGTCGCCGCGCACCACGTTGCCGACCCAGACCATGAACTGGTGCCACAGCGGCTGGTCCAGCCCCAGGGCGGCGCGCGTCTGCGCGATCTGCTCGGGCGTGGCGAAGTCGCCGACGATCAGGAGCACCGGGTCGCCGGGAGCGAGGTGGATCAGCAGGAACACGATCACCGACACCACCAGCATCACCGGCACCGTGGCGAGCACGCGCCGGATCACATATTCCATGCCGCGGTCCCCTTACTTCTCGACGTTCCACATGATCGGGATGCCCATGCCGAACAGCTCGGTGCCCTTCACGTCCTTGCGCGCCGCGAAGGTGGCAGGGTACTGGCCGTAGGGGATGTAGGGCGGCGCTTCATAGAAGCGGCGCTGCAGGTTGTCCACCAGCTGCTTGCGCTTGGCGGCATCGCCCTCGCGGATCCAAGCGTCGCGCAGTTCGTCGATCTTGGCGTCGCAGGGCCAGCCCGGCACCACGCTGCCCTTGCACGACGAGAGCACCCAGCCATTGGTCAGCGGCGTGTCGACGTCGGCATTCTTCGAGGCCGTGAGGTAGAGGCTCCAGCCGCCTTGCGCCGGGCCTTCCTTCTTGTAGACGCGCGCCAGCACCGAGGACTGGTCCATCACCTGCACGTCGAGGTTCAGGCCGGCCTTCTTGAGGTACTGGATCCAGATCAGCGCAGCCATCGACTGCGTGCCGTCGGTGGGCTGCAGGAACACGATCTTCTCGCCCTTGTAGCCGGCCTCCTTGAGCAGCGCCTTGGCCTTCTCGAAGTCCTGCTTCCTGAACGTCTCGGCGCCCGCGGCGGTCTCGTTGGGCGCGCCGCACATGAACACGGCCGGGCAGTAGAAGGACTTGCCGGGCTCGGGCGTGAAGCCCATGCCCGCGAGGATCTCCTCCTGGTTCACCAGGTGCATCAGCGCCGCGCGCGCCTTCGGGTTGTTGAACGGCGGCGCCAGCGTGTTGGCCACCATGAACGGCTGCCAGATGCCGGTCTGCGCCAGCCGCACGTTGGCATCGGTGCGCAGCGCGGCCTGGTAGTCGGGCGGCACCACGTTGACGATGTCGACCTCGCCGTTCTTCAGCGCCGAGGTGGAGGTGTTGGCATCGGGCATGTAGCGCCACTCGACACGGTCGAGCTTCACGCGCTTGCCGCCAGCCAGGCCGTCGGCCGGCTCGCTGCGCGGCACGTAGTTGGGATTGCGCACGAACACCATGCGGTTGCCCGGGATCCATTCGTCGCGCTTGAAGATGAACGGGCCCGAGCCGATGGGTTCGGGGATCGGCGCGTCGGGGAAGGCCTTGGCCTGCTTCTCGGGCACGATGAACAGCGTCTTGGCCGCGAGGATCAGCGGCACCTGGCCCATGCCCTCCTTGAGCTGCAGCGAGAAGGTCTTGTCGTCGACCACCTTCCACTCCGCGCCCGAGTCGGCCAGCAGCAGGCCCATGGTCGCGCGCTTGGCCCAGCGCTGCAGCGTGGCCACCACGTCGGCCGATGTCACGGCGCTGCCATCGGAGAACTTCAGGCTCGGGCGCAGCGTGAAGGTCCAGGCCTTGTTGTCGGGCGACTGCGTGAAGCGCTCGAGCATCTGCGGCTTGGGCTCGCCCTTGCTGTCGCGCGAGAACAGCGTGTCGAAGGCCATGTAGCCGTAGTCGCGCGTCACGTAGGTGTTGCTGAACAGCGGGTCGACCACCTTGAGGTCGTTGTTGATCGCCATGCGCAGGGTCTTGGCCGGCGCGGGTGCGTTCTGCGCGCACACGGCGGTCGCGGCCGCGCCCATCGCGCATGCCACCGCCCAGCCGGCGAGCCGTGCGTACAGGGGAGGGGAATTCTTCATGAGCCGGGTTCCTTTCAGGGGCTTCGAGGGTTCGTGGAAAAACGCTGGAAATCTCTCGATATGAAATTTGATACACGATATATCATGTGTCAAACGAAGACAATCCGGGCATCTCCCATGCAAGAGCTGTGCGCGCTTTCTCTTTTTTGCGCCGACCTTGCGGCAGGCGCTGTGCTCGCAATGCCGGCGGCGCTTGCGCGCCGCGGCCTCAGGCCGGCGTGAGCCGCGTGTGCGAAGCGGCTTCGGCCGCGACGGTGCGCCAGTCGTAGTGCATCGGCACCGTTTCCGCGCGCCGCCAGGTGTCGCTCTGGTCGGCGTAGTGCGCATCGCGCGGATCGCCGGCCGCGCCGTGGAACACGATCCAGCGGCAGGCCTCCCACTGCCCCACGTCGAACACGTAGCGCGCCAGCGAGGCGTAGTGCGCATGCGGGCCCAGGTGCGGCAGGTAGCCGGTGGTGAAGACGGTTTCGTTGTCGCCGCCGATCGCGCCCATGTCGCGCTGCGCCACCAATGGCTCGGCGGGGAACACCGGCGCCAGCGGATGGCGCAGCTCGAGCCGATGCCGCTCGCCCCATGCCGCCACCGGCACGCGCGCGACCTCGGCCAGGGCCTCGGTCAGCACCTCGTCCCAGCTCGCGCCGCCGAGCAGCGCGCGATCGTCGGCACGCAGCAACTGCGGCACGCACCAGCCGAGCTGGTAGTCGATCGCGAGGCCGGGCGGCACGGTGCGCTGCCGGCTCACATCGAGCGCAGCGAGCCCGCTGCGCCGCGCCACCGCGCGCGCCAGCGCCATGCGCAGCGAAACGTAGGCATCGGCTTCCTGTGAATCGGCCTCGAGGCGCGCGTCCCAGGCCACGAGGCGGTCGCGCAATGCACGCGACGGGGCATCGGCCAGCGTCAACGGTGCGAGCCGCGCACAGATTTCGCGCGCCGGCAGGCTCAGCGTGTCGCGGTGCACGGCCTCCATGCCGGCGACGTCGGCCGATTCCATCGCCACCAGCAGCTGCCAGATGCGCTGCGCGCGGTGCGGCGGATGGCAGTCGGTGCAGAGATAGTCGTCGTGGCGCTCGACCACGCGGTTGTTGGCGGTGACGATGAGGCCCGCTTCGGGATCGATCTGGCGCGGCATGCGCTCCCAGTCGATCCAGCCCTTCCAGGCATGGCGATCGAGCCAGCCCGGCACCGGCAGCCAGCCGTTAGCGGCCGCGCGCCGCGGGACCTTGGCGCGCACATGGTGGCCGATGTGGCCCTGGGTGTCGCCGGCCACCAGGTTGTGGTCGACCAGGCCCCAGCCGCGCACCGACTCGAACAGCGCATCGACGCTGCGCGCCTCCATCATCGGACGCATGCAGTCGAGCGAGCGGTCGGCCTCCACGTCGGCCGAATGGCGCAGCACCAGCGCGCCGCCGCTCTTCGCATCGCCGGCCACCACCGGGCCGCGCGCGGTCACGAGGATCTCGCAGTCCACGTCGGCCTGGCCGCGCACACGGATGCGTTCCACGCGGCGCTCGACCTCGGCCCATTGCGCATCGCCGCCGCCGGGTGCGTCGCTGCGCAGGTAGCGCCGGCCCTCGTCATCGAAGCGTTCGAGGTAGACGTCGGCCGTGTCGACGAAGGCCACTGTCACGCACCACGCCACGTCGGGGTTGTGCGCGAAGTGCGGGAAGCCCGGCACGCCCGGCGAGGTCAGGCCGATCACGTCGAAGGCGTCGCAGGCCAGGTGGCACTGCAGGTACATGTTGGGCATGTCGAGCACGCGGTGCGGATCGCCGGCCACCAGCGGCCGGCCGCTGCGCGTGCGGCTGCCGTGCACCGCCCAGTTGTTGCTGCCGCCGCCGGCCGCCTCGGTGTCGGCCTCGCCGATGAAGGCCGAGATGGCGTCGGCCAGCTCGGCCATGTCGGGCGACAGGCGCCCGGCCAGCGAACCGGGCGGCAGGCAGACCAGTTCCTCGCCGCCGTCGTCCATGCGCAGGCGGTCGATCGCCTCGGCGCCGATCACCGGCAGCGCGATGGCGCGCCACAGCTTCGGATAGACCGAGTTCAGCAGCAGCCCGGTCTGGCGCAGCACCGCGATGCTGTGCCATTCCTCCCAGGGCTCGGGCGTCTCGCCGAGCAGCGCGTACTCGGGCGACAGCGCTCCCTGGTCGATGAAGGCGTTCACGCCCGCGGTGTAGGCCGTGAGCATGGCGCGCGCGGGCGCGCCGAGCGCGGCGAGGTCGCGGCGGCTGCACTCGGCCAGGCCGAGCCGGCGCACCAGCATGTCCATCGGCAGCGCGGCCGGGCCGAGCCATTCGGCATAGCGGCCGATCGCACGGCGGCGCAGCGCGTCCATCTGCCACAGGCGGTCGCTCGCATGCACATGGCCGAGCGCGAAGAAGGCGTCGTCGGCGTTGGCGGCGCGCAGATGCGGAATGCCCCAGGCATCGCGCCACAGGTCCACCGGGGCGTGCAGTCCCTTGAGCGGGCGGGTCGGGTTCATCGGGTGGTGCTCCTTGTCTCGTTCGTTCTGTGTGTGTGCGGGAGCCCGCCCCTCAATCCATGCGCAGCGCGGGCGGCGCCATCCGCAGGAAGGGACTGAGGCTTTCGTAGAGGTGGGTGAGCTGCAGCACCGACAGGTCGTCGCGCGGACGGCCGATGATCTGCATGCCCATCGGCAGGCCGCGCGCATCGAAGCCCACGGGCAGGCTGATGACCGGGCAGCCCGACAGCGTGCCGGGCGTGACCACTTCCATCCAGCGGTGGTAGCTGCTCATGGCACGGCCCGCGATCTCGCGTGGCCAATGCTCTTCGATCGCGAAGGGGAAGACCTGCGCGGTCGGCAGCGCGAGGAAGTCGTGCCGCTCGAACAGGCCCAGCAGGCGGTCGTACCAGGCAGTGCGGTCGAGCGCGGCGCGGTAGAGGTCGTCGGCCGAGAGCCGGCGGTACTGCTCGATCTCCCATTGCAGCTCGGGCTTCTGCAGCGCGCGCGAGGCGGGCACGTCGTAGTGCGCGCCATGCTTGCCGCCGATGATGAACTGGCGCAGCACGGTGAAGGCGTGCCAGACGCGTTCCCAGTCGAAGTCGGTACGCACCGGCTCGACCCGCAGGCCCGCATCGCCGAAGCGCGCGAGCGCCGATTCGCACAGCGCGAGGATGCCGGATTCGAACGGCAGGTGGCCGCCGAGGTCGCCGAGCCAGCCGATGCGCGCACCGGCGAAGTCGCGCTCGAGGCGGTCGTGCCAGTCGGGCACCGCGTCGTCGAGCGACAGCGGCGCACGCGCGTCGTAGCCCGACTGCACCGACAGCAGCAGCGCCAGGTCGTCGGCGCTGCGGCCCATCGGGCCCTCGGTGGTCAGTTGCCCGGCGAAGGCATCGCCGCGCGGCCAGAACGGCACCCGCCCCTGCGAGGGCCGCAGCCCCAGCACGTTGTTGAAGGCCGCCGGATTGCGCAGCGAGCCACCCATGTCGGCGCCGTCGGCCACCGGCAGCATGCGCAGCGCGAGCGCCACCGCCGTGCCGCCGCTGGAGCCGCCGGCGCTGAAGCGCGGATCCCAGGCATTGCCGGTGGCGCCGAACACCGGGTTGTAGGTGTGCGAGCCCAGGCCGAACTCGGGCACGTTGGTCTTGCCGATGAAGATCGCGCCGGCCGCGCGCATGCGCTCGACCATGATCGCGTCGGCCGCCGGCAGGTGGTCGGCGAACAGCGGCGAACCGAAGGTGGAGCGCATGCCGCGCACCGGCGCCGTGTCCTTGATCGCCTGCGGCAGGCCGTGCAGCGCACCCAGCGCGTCGCCGCGCGCCACTGCCGCATCGGCCGCGTCGGCCTCGGCGAGCACCTGTTCGCGCTCGACGCGCGAGACGATCGCGTTGAAGCGCGGGTTGAGCGCATCGACCTGCTGCAGAAAGGCGCTCACCACCTCGCGCGACGACAGCGCGCGGCGCCGGATCAGCGCGGCCAGCTCGCGCGCGGGCAGCCGGCAGAGCTCGGGCACCAGCACGGCGTCGCTCATCGCGTCTTCTCGTCCGCAGCCAATGCCTCCCGCACCGCGTCGGCGATGCCCTGCGCCGTGAGGCCGTGGCGTTCGAACAGCCAGGGCATCGACGCGCCCTGCGCGAAACGGTCGCGCACGCCCAGGCGCACCAGCCGCGTGCCGGCACCGGCCTCGGCCAGCACCTCGGCCACGGCCGAGCCCAGGCCGCCGACGATCGAGTGGTTCTCCACCGTCACGATCAGGCGCCTGCGCGCGAGCTGCC
>NZ_JBZAYE010000159.1:0-13605 GCF_058244205.1 Variovorax sp. 20P10.2.4 | reverse complement strand
CAGGCACGCGGCGCATGCTGTACTTCTTCAAGGGTGCGCAGGCGCGCATCGCGGGTCGCGAGGTGCAGGGGCCGGCGGCCATCGAGCTGCATGCCGGCACCGCGGTCGAGATCGTCAACGGCGACGCCGACACGGCCGAGTTCCTGCTGCTGCAGGGCCGCCCGATCGCCGAGCCGGTGGTGCAGTACGGGCCCTTCGTGATGAACACGCAGGCCGAGATCAGCCAGACCCTCGCCGACTACCGCCGCACGCAGTTCGGCGGCTGGCCCTGGGACGACGGGGCGCCGGTGCATGGCCGCGACCCGGCACGCTTCGCGCGGCACCCGGGCGGGCGCGAGGACAAGCCGGCCCCCTGAAGACTCAGAAGGTCTTGAGCATCTCCGCGCCCAGCGCCGTCATGCTCGGCACGAACTCGATCACCTCGGCGCGCGCCACTTCGCCCTGCACGAAGGGGTCGCGCGCCAGCACCGCTTCGAGCGCGGCGCGGTCGCCCGAGCGCGCGATGATCACGCCGCCGCGGCGCGGCACCTGGCGGCCCGAGGCGATGAACAGCCCGCTCTCGTAGTGCTTCCGCAGCCACACCATGTGCGCGTCGATCAGCGCGTCAACCTCCTCGAGGGGGCGGATGTAGGTGAGGGTCACGATGAACATGCGCGGGGCTTCCTGGGTGATGCGACGGGCCCGATGCTAGGGCCTTCGCATGACCGCCCGAAGCCGCGCCGGGTAACCGGATGCAAATCCGCGACCGACGGTCGGCGCTCAGCCGATGCCCAGCACCACCGATGCCACCAGCCACACGTTGGCCGCGCTGATCACCGCGAACAGCAGCCAGGCCAGCGACTTCACCACCGGCCCGTTCGCGAAGCCGCCCATCAGCGCGCGGTCGCTCGTGAAGCGGATCAGCGGCCACATCGCGAACGGCAGCTGGAAGCTCAGCACCACCTGGCTCAGCACCAGCATCTTGCCCACGCCGCCGTCGCCGAACCACCACACGCCGACGAAGGCCGGCACCAGCGCCAGCGCGCGCGTGATCAGGCGCCGCTGCCAGCACGGGATCTTCAGGTCGAGAAAGCCTTCCATGATGATCTGGCCCGCGATGGTGCCGGTGAAGGTCGAGCTCTGCCCCGAGGCCAGCAGCGCCACGCCGAACAGCGTGGCCGCCAGCGCGCTGCCCACCACCGGCTCGATCAGCCGGTAGGCATCGTCGATCTCGGTCACCGCCGTGTGGCCGGTGCCGTGGAAGGCGCTGGCCGCGAGCACCATGATGGCCGCGTTGACCAGCAGCGCGAGCGACAGCGAGACCACCGCGTCGAGCGTGCAGAAGCGCACCGCCTCGCGCCGCGCGGGCTCGGTCGGCGCTACCAGCCGGGTCTGCACGATCGACGAATGCAGGTAGAGGTTGTGCGGCATCACGGTCGCGCCCACGATGCCGATCGCGAGATAGAGCGCGCCCGGCTGGTGCAGCCGCTCGAGCATCGGCACGAAGCCGACCGCCACGCCGAACCAGTTGGGCGGCGCCATCGCGAGCTCGACCACGAAGCAGGCCGCGATGGTGCCGACCAGGCCGAGCACGATCGCCTCCACGCGCCGGAAGCCCGCGCCCTGCAGGCCCAGCACCAGCAGGGTGTCGAAGGCGGTGATGAGGATGCCCACCGGGATCGAGACGCCGAACAGCAGGTGCAGCGCGAGCGCGCTGCCGAGCACCTCGGCCAGGTCGCAGGCCACGATGGCCAGCTCGGCGCCGAGCCAGAGGAAGCGGTTGACGCGCGGCGAATAGCGCTCGCGGCAGGCGCGCGCCAGGTCCTTCTGCGCAATCAGCCCGAGCCGCACGCAGAGGGTCTGCAGCAACATCGCCGCGAGGCTCGCGAGCAGCACCACGAACAGCAGGCCGTAGCCGAAGCGCGAGCCGGCCTCGATGTCGGTGGCCCAGTTGCCCGGGTCCATGTAGCCCACCGACACCAGCAGCCCCGGACCCGCGTAGCGCAGCAGCTTGCGGCCGAAGGACAGCTCCTGCGGCACCGCGACACTGCCTTTCACCTCGGACGGACAGAAGGGCGCGGTGGCGGTGCGGGGCAGCGGGAAGAACATGCGCGCGATGATAGGGACAAGCCCTCGGCCTTGTCGCCCAGCGGACCAGCGCACCCGGCACGCCCGCGCGGAATCTCTTAGATTCGAAGGTTCGCGGCCGCACCGGCCCGTTCTTCCCATCCCCAGGAGACCCTCGCCCATGATTCACGTCGTCGCCGTCCTCACCGCCAAGCCCGGCCAGCGCGCCGCACTGCTCGCCGCCTTCGCCGAGAACCGTGCCGCGGTGCTGGCCGAGAAGGGCTGCATCGAATACGGCGCCACCATCGACGCACAGGGCGTCCCGCCCTCGAAGGCCAGCTTCGGCGCCGACACCTTCGTCGTGATCGAGAAGTGGGAGACGCTGGCCGACCTGCAGGCCCACGCGGTCGCGCCGCACATGAAGGCCCATGGCGAGAAGACCAAGGCACTGGTCGAGAGCAAGCTGATCCACGTGCTCGAGCCGGTCTGAGGCCGCGCGCCCGACGGGCGCTTCTTTCTGCTTCGCCGCCTACCCCTTTCCGTTGTATTCGTGCGCACGGGATGCTGCTACCTTTGCCGGCAGCCGTTCAACGACACAGAGAGGGGACCACGGACATGGCGATCTTCCGTTCGCAAGGCCTGCGCCGGTGCGCGCGCGCCACCGCGGTGCCCGCCGCGCTGGCCGCGCTCGTGCTGCTGGCCAGCGGCTGCGCGCCGCTGATGGCGCCACCCTACGCGGCCGACTACGAGGCGCTCGACCGCCTCGAGGCCACGCGCCCCGGCATGGTGGCGGTGGCACGCGCCCAGCCCACCGATCCCGAGGACAAGGTCAACAACGTGCGCATGCGCAGCACGCGCCTGGTCTCGCCCAACGGCAGCTTCGCGCTCTACCTCGAGGAGGCGATGCGGCGCGACCTGGCCGAGATCTCGGTGCTCGACCCGAAGGCGCCCACGCGCATCGCGGCGCGCATCCTGCTCAACGAGCTCGACCTCGGCGTGTTCAACGGCGGCGGCCGCATGGAGGTCGAGATCGTGGTCACGCGCGGCGACACGCAGCGGCTGCGCCGCACCTACCGCGGCGAGACCAAGTTCGAA
Source organism: Variovorax sp. 20P10.2.4 (assembly GCF_058244205.1). NCBI lineage: Bacteria > Pseudomonadati > Pseudomonadota > Betaproteobacteria > Burkholderiales > Comamonadaceae > Variovorax > Variovorax sp. 20P10.2.4. Next base: position 10,464 of record NZ_JBZAYE010000159.1, on the reverse strand, counting down.
TCGGGCTATGGCGCCGCGGTGGCGGTGCCGGCCGGCCAGGCCGAGTACCCGCGCCTGGTGCGCGCGCTGCTGCGCCAGGTCTATGCCGACCCGCAGTTCGTAGCGGCGATCCGGCCATGACGACAACGACACGAGGCGCCGCCATGTCCCTGTTCTCTTTGTCCTGCACGCGCGCCGCCGGCATCGCCGCCCTCGCCTTCGGCGCGCTGTTGCTCGCGGCCTGCACCCATCCGATCACCATGGTCACGGACCCGGCGCCACCGCGTTCGCTGCAGCACCTGGTGCAGAAGAAGGTGGCCTACGTGATGACCGACGCCCAGCGCGACACCCAGGTGGTCACGCCCGGCGGCAGCGGCGACAAGGTCAGCTACTTCCCCTACCGCGACCTCGAGAAGCCGGTGCGCGACGCGCTGCGCTCCGTCTACCGCGACGTGGTGGTGCTGCGCACCGCGAACGACGTGAAGGCCAACCAGGCGGCCGGCATCGCGCTGGTGTTCACGCCGAAGATCACGACCGACTCGAGCTCCACCTCGCTGCTGGCCTGGCCGCCGACCTCGTTCACCGCCGAGGTGCAGTGCGTGGTCACCGATGCCGCGGGCGCCGAGGTCACGCGGGTGCGCGCGGTCGGCAACGGCACGGCCGAGTTCGGCGAGTACAAGGGCGACTTCGGCCTGGCCGCGCGCCGCGCCGCGGCGCGCATGGCGGGGCAGCTCGCGAGCGAGATACGGCGCAACGAGAAGCTTCGCTGAAGCAGCGTCCCCAAAAAGAAAAAACGCGCTCCTGGGAGCGCGTTCTTCATGGCGAGTTCGAAGGCTTACTTCGAGACGACCTTCACCATCTCGAGGCACTTGTTCGAGTAGCCCCATTCGTTGTCGTACCAGCTCACGAGCTTCACGAAGGTGCCGTCGAGCGCGATGCCGGCTTCGGCGTCGAAGATCGAGGTGCGCGGGTCGCCGCGGAAGTCGGTGGCCACCACCTTGTCTTCCGTGTAGCCCAGCACGCCCTTGAGCGCGCCTTCGCTCTGCGCCTTCATCTCGGCGCAGATTTCCTTGTACGTGGCTTCCTTCACCAGCTCGACCGTCAGGTCGACCACCGACACGTCGGAGGTCGGCACGCGGAAGCTCATGCCCGTGAGCTTCTTGTTGAGCTCGGGGATCACCACGCCCACGGCCTTGGCCGCGCCCGTCGACGACGGGATGATGTTTTCCAGGATGCCGCGGCCGCCGCGCCAGTCCTTGTTGCTCGGGCCGTCCACGGTCTTCTGCGTGGCGGTGGCGGCGTGCACGGTGGTCATCAGGCCGCGCTTGATGCCCCACTTGTCGTTGAGCACCTTGGCCAGCGGGGCCAGGCAGTTGGTGGTGCAGCTGGCGTTGCTGATGATGGCCTCGCCGGCGTACTTCTTGTCGTTCACGCCGTAGACGAACATCGGCGTGTCGTCCTTCGACGGTGCCGACAGGATCACCTTCTTGGCGCCCGCGTCGATGTGCTTCTGCGCGGTTTCCTTCGTGAGGAACAGGCCGGTCGACTCGAGCACGATGTCGGCGCCGACCTCGTTCCACTTCAGTTGCGCGGGGTCGCGCTCCTGCGTCAGGCGGATCTTCTTGCCGTTCACGATCAGCGTGTTGCCCTCGACCGTGACCTCGCCCTTGAAGCGGCCGTGCACCGAGTCGTACTGCAGCATGTAGGCCAGGTAGTCGGGCTCGAGCAAGTCGTTGATGGCAACGATTTCGATCTCGTTCTTGAAGTTCTGCACGGCTGCGCGCAGCACGTTGCGGCCGATGCGGCCGAAGCCGTTGATACCGAGTTTGATAGCCATCTGACTTGCTCCTAAGGTTGAAAAACTTGTGATCGGACCGGAAGAGGGGCGCGCGGCGCTCAGTCGCGCAGGGCCGCTTCGACCGTGGCGGCGACGTTCTCGGCCGTGAAACCGAAGTGCTTGAACAGCACCGGCGCGGGCGCCGATTCGCCATACGTGTCGATGCCGACGACCGCGGCGCAGCCGTACTTCCACCAGCCGTCGGTGCAGCCCATCTCGACCGCGACGCGCGGCAGCTTCTTCGGCAGCACGGCCTTCTTGTAGGCCAGGTCCTGGCGGTCGAAGGTGGTGGTCGAGGGCATCGACACCACGCGCACCGCGATCTTCTTCTCGGCCAGGAGCTTCTGCGCGGCCAGCGCGAGCTGCACTTCGGAACCGGTGGCGATCAGGACCGCCGCGGTCTTCTTGTTCTTCAGGCCGACGTTCTCGGGCTCGGACAGCACGTAGGCGCCGCGGCTGATGTCGCCGAGTTCGCTCTTCGCCGCATAGGCGATGTTCTGGCGGCTCAGCAGCAGCGCGGTCGGGCGCGACTGGTTCTGCAGCGCCACGGCCCAGGCCACGGCGGTTTCGGCGGTGTCGCCCGGACGCCAGACATCGAGGTTGGGGATCAGGCGCAGCGAGGCGGCATGCTCGATCGACTGGTGCGTCGGGCCGTCTTCGCCCAGGCCGATGGAGTCGTGCGTGAACACGTGGATCACGCGGTGCTTCATCAGCGCGGCCATGCGGATCGCATTGCGGCTGTAGTCGCTGAAGGTCAGGAAGGTGCCGCCGTAGGGGATGTAGCCGCCATGCAGCGCCACGCCGTTCATGATCGCGGCCATGCCGAACTCGCGCACGCCGTAGTTGATGTGGCGGCCGATGGTGCCGTGCGGGGCTTCGGCCGGCGCTTCGGACTTGGCTTCGTCTTCCGCGCCGGGCTTGGCCTCGACCGCCGGCACGTTCATGACCACGGCGCCGGTCTTCGGATCGAAGCGCAGCGCGGCGGTGCTCTTGGTGTTGGTGAGGTTCGAGCCGGTCAGGTCGGCGCTGCCGCCGAGCATTTCGGGCAGCGCGGCCGTGAACGATTCCAGCGCGAGCTGGCTGGCCTTGCGGCTGGCCACGGTCTCGGCCTTGGTGTGCGCGGCGACCACGGTGTCGAACGCGACCTGGTGGAATTCCTTGGGCAGCTCGCCCTTCATGCGGCGCGTGAACTCGCCGGCCAGCTCGGGGTAGGCGACGGCGTAGGCGGCGAAGCGCTCGTTCCAGTCGGTCTCGAGGCGGTGGCCTTCGTCCTTGTGGTTCCAGTCGGCATAGACCTCGGTCGGGATCTCGAAGGCCGGCGCGGTCCAGCCCAGGGCTTCGCGCGTGAGCTTGATTTCTTCGGCGCCGAGCGCCTCGCCGTGCGCCTTGGCGGTGCCGGCGCGGTTCGGGCTGCCCTTGCCGATGGTGGTCTTGCAGACGATCAGCGTGGGGCGCGACTCTTCCTTCTTCGCCTTGGCGATGGCCTTCGACACTTCCTTGGCATCGTTGCCGTCGATCGGGCCGATGACGTTCCAGCCGTAGGCCTTGAAGCGCTCTTCCGTGTTGTCGATGAACCAGGGCTTGACCTGGCCGTCGATGCTGATGCCGTTGTCGTCGTACAGCGCGATCAGCTTGTTGAGGTGCCAGGCGCCCGCCAGCGCGCAGGCTTCGTGGCTGATGCCTTCCATCATGCAGCCGTCGCCCAGGAAGGCGTAGGTGTGATGGTCGACGATGTCGTGGCTCTTGCGGTTGAACTCGGCGGCCAGCAGCTTCTCGGCCAGCGCGAAGCCCACGGCATTGGTGATGCCCTGGCCCAGCGGGCCGGTGGTGGTTTCCACGCCGGGGGTCACGTCGACCTCGGGGTGGCCCGCGGTCTTGCTGTGCAGCTGGCGGAAGTTCTTGAGCTCGTCGATCGGCAGGTCGTAGCCGGTCAGGTGCAGCACCGCGTACAGCAGCATCGAGGCGTGGCCGTTCGACAGCACGAAGCGGTCGCGGTCGAACCAGTGCGGGTTGGCGGGGTTGTAGCGCAGGTGCTCGCCCCACAGCGCGACGGCCATGTCGGCCATCCCCATCGGTGCGCCCGGATGTCCGGAATTGGCTTGTTGAACGGCATCCATAGCCAACGCGCGGATCGCGTTGGCCATCAGGGCTTGGTTGGCCATGGGCAGGGAACTTTCGGGGGAGTTGGGTGGGAGGGACTCGGGAGAACCCGCGATTTTACCGGGCGAGCCCGAACCGGCACCGACAGCCTGCTGACACCCCTCTTCGCTTATTTTGCGCAGCCGGCCGGACCCGCGTTTTCCCTCATGGGCGATGTACTAAAGTCGCGGACATATGCACGGGCTGCACCTCACCGCCGACCTTCACGACTGCCAATGCGGCGCGCAGTGGCTCACCGACGGCGAGGCGCTCGGCGCCGTCTGCCTCAAGGCGGTGTCGGCCGCGGGGCTGCAGCCGGTGGGCAAGCTGGTCCACGGCTTCCCGGCCACCACGCACGGCCCGGGCGGCGTCACCGCCACCGTGCTGCTGGCCGAATCGCACCTGTGCCTGCACACCTGGCCCGAGCAGCGCGCCGTCACGCTCGACGTCTACGTCTGCAACTTCGGCGGCGACCACTCGGCCAAGGCGCATGCGCTGATGGACTGCCTGGTCTCGCTGTTCCGCCCGCGCCACAGCGAACGCAACGAGCTGCAACGCGGGCGCGTGGCGGCCAGCGCTTGAGCCGGGACGCGACGGTGGCGGCCAAGGCCATGGTGCTCGCGGCCGGTCGCGGCGAGCGCATGCGGCCGCTGACCGACACCACCCCCAAGCCCCTGCTCGAGGTCCGCGGCAAGCCGCTGATGCAATGGCCGATGGAGGCGCTGGCGGCCGGCGGCTTCACCGAGCTGGTGCTCAACACGGCCTGGCTCGGCGACCGGATATCCAGCCACTTCGGCCCGAAACCGTTGCTGGGCGGCCAGATGGCGCTATCGATTTCATATTCCGACGAGGCCCGAGACTTCGGCGGCGCGCTCGAGACCGCGGGCGGCATCGTGCGTGCGCTGCCGCTGTTGGACGATCCGTTCTGGGTCGCGGCGGGCGACGTGTTCGCGCCCGGCTTCGTCTTCACCCAGGCCGCTGTCGAGCGCTTCGTGGCGAGCGGCAAGCTCGCGCACCTGTGGCTGGTGCCCAATCCCGCGCACAACCCCAAGGGCGACTTCGGCCTCTCGGCCGAGGGCCTCGCGCTCAACACGCCAGATGGCCCGCGCCACACCTTCTCGACCATCGGCCTGTACCGCGCCGCGCTGTTCGCGCCGCCGTACTGCGCCATCCCTTGCGGCAATCCCGGCGGCGTCAAAGCCCCGCTGGCGCCGATCCTGCGTGCGGCGATGGACAATGGCCTGGTGAGCGCCGAGCTCTACACCGGCCCCTGGACCGACGTGGGAACGCCCGAGCGCCTCGCCGAACTCAACCGGCCTTCGTAGCCAGCCCGTCTCACAGGAAGTCTCCACGCGATGACCACCACCGACACCAAGAAGATCTACGCCGAGCGCCGCGCGCGCCTCGCCTCGCAACTGGGCAAGGACGGCATCGCGATCATCCCGACCGCGCCCGAACGCCAGCGCAACCGCGACAGCGACTTCCTGTTCCGCCACGACAGCTACTTCTACTACCTGACCGGCTTCACCGAGCCCAATGCCTGGCTGGTGCTCGGCGGCGACGGCCGCGCCACGCTGTTCTGCGCGCCCAAGGACCTGGAGCGCGAGATCTGGGACGGCTACCGGCTCGGCCCCGACGCCGCGCCCGAGGCGCTCGGCCTCGACGAAGCCTTCTCGGTCACCGAGCTCGATGCGAAGCTGCCCAAACTGCTCGAGAACCGCTCGGTCGTCTGGTATCCCTTCGCCACCCACAAGGGCCTCGAAACCCGCGTCGACGGCTGGCTGCAATCGGTGCGCGCGCGCGTGCGCTACGGCGCGCTGTGCCCCGAGGAGCAGCGCGACCTGTGCGGCCCGCTCGACGAGATGCGCCTCGTGAAGGACGCGCACGAGCAGGACATCATGCGCCGCGCCGCGCAGATCAGCGCCCGCGCCCACATCCGCGCGATGCAGCTGTCGGCGCGCATGCTGCGCGAGGGCAAGGACGTGCGCGAGTACCACCTCGACGCCGAGCTGCTGCACGAGTTCCGCCTCGGCGGCTCGCAGTACCCGGCCTACGGTTCCATCGTCGCGGCAGGCGCCAACGCCTGCGTGTTGCATTACCGCGCCGATGCGGCGCCCGTGCGCGACGGCGAGCTGGTGCTGATCGACGCCGGCTGCGAGCTCGACGGCTACGCCAGCGACATCACGCGCACCTTTCCGGCCAACGGCAGGTTCACCGGCCCGCAGCGCGCGCTGTACGACCTCGTGCTCGCGAGCCAGGACGCCTCGGCCGCCGCCACCAAGGCCGGCAACCGCTTCAACGACCCGCACGACGCCGCCGTGCGCGTGCTCGCGCAGGGCATGCTCGATCTGGGCCTGCTCGACGCCAACAAGGTCGGCGGCCTCGACGACGTGATCGACAGCCGCGCCTACTTCCAGTTCTACATGCACCGCACCGGCCACTGGCTCGGCATGGACGTGCACGACTGCGGCAGCTACGTCGAGCCCACGCAGGTCGGCGAGGTCAGCGAGCGCAAGGACCCGCTGTCGAACGAGCTCATCAAGAACCGTCCGAGCCGCATCCTGCAGCCCGGCATGGTGCTCACGCTCGAGCCCGGCATCTACGTGCGCCCGGCCGACGGCGTGCCCGAACGGTTCCACAACATCGGCATCCGCACGGAAGACGACGCCATCGTCACGGCCACCGGCTGCGAGCTCATTTCACGCGGCGTGCCGGTGAAGGGGGACGAGATCGAGGCGTTGATGCGGGCCTGAGCGCCGCGCGCTGCGGTGCCTGCGGCGCATGCCGCGCCCGCAGGAAATCGATGAACACCCGCAGCTTGCGCGGCATCTGCGCGCGGCTCGGGTAGTAGAGATAGAAGCCTGGAAAAGTGGGCCACCATGGCTCGAGCAGCGGCACCAGCCGGCCGCTGTCGAAGTCCTCGCGCACCGTGCCCTCGAAGGCCACCGCGATGCCCGCGCCGGCGCGCGCGGCCGCCAGCAGCACCTCGCTGTCGTTGGCGATCAGCGGCCCCGCCACCTCCACGTCGAGCTCGCGGCCGTCCTGCGCGTACTCCCAGCGATAGAGCCCGCCGGTGGTGAGCCGGAAGTTGAGGCAGCGGTGCTCGCGCAGGTCCTCGGGCGTGCGCGGCGGCGTCCGCCCCTCGAGGTAGCGCGGCGCCGCGAAGCTCACCATGCGCTGCGGCCCCGCGATCGGCAGTGCCACCACGTCCTGCGCCAGGCTCTCGCCGAGCCGGATGCCGGCATCGAAGCCGCCCTCGACCAGGTCGACCATGCGGTTGTCGCAGACCAGCTCGAGCACGATGTCGGGATAGGCCGCGGCGAAATCACCGAAGTGCGAATAGAGCAGCAGTTCGGCCGAGACCCGCGCCACGTTCAGGCGCAGCAGCCCCGCCGGCTTGTCGCGTGCCTCGTCGATGCCCTCCACTGCCTGCGCCAGCGCCGCGAGCGCGGGCCGCGCACCCTCGAGGAACTGCCGGCCCAGCTCGGTCGCGCCGACGCTGCGCGTGCTGCGGTCAAGCAGCCGCACGCCGAGCTTGGCCTCAAGCGTGCGCACGGTCTGCGACAACGCCGAGGGAGAGACGCCGAGTTCCTCGGCCGCGCGCGTGAAGCTGCCGTGATGGGCCACGCGCGCGAAGGCGGCGATGGCGGGGAGAAGGTCTGGGGACATGCGGTCATTATGAAGAGAGGCTTCACAAAGCATCAAGCACAGCGGCCTTTTTTCAACGCAATGGTGGAACGACATTCGAGTCCATGGCGCTCGCGCACCGCGGCGCCTTCCCCCTCGAAAGGACACCCCATGCAACTCGACGACTATCTCACCCTCGGCCGCTCGGGCCTGCGCGTCAGCCCGATCTCGCTCGGCACCATGACCTTCGGCAGCGACTGGGGCTGGGGGGCCGACGCCGGCGAATCGCGCCGCATGTTCGACGCGTACCTCGAACGCGGCGGCAACTTCGTCGACACCGCCAACTTCTATACCAACGGCAGTTCGGAACGGCTGCTGGGCCAGTTCCTCGCCGACCGGCGCGAGTCGGTGGTGCTGGCCACCAAGTACACGCTCAACATGCAGCCCGGCAATCCCAACGCCGGCGGCAACCACCGGCGCAACATGGTGCGCTCGGTCGAGGCCAGCCTCAAGCGCCTGGGCACCGACTACATCGACCTGCTGTACCTGCACATCTGGGACGGCCTGACGCCCTTCGACGAAGTGATGCGCGCCTTCGACGACCTCGTGCGCGCGGGCAAGGTGCTCTACGCCGGCATCTCCGACACGCCCGCCTGGCAGGTCGCGCGCATGCAGACCCTGGCCGAGCTGCGCGGCTGGGCGCCGCTGGTGGCGCTGCAGATCGAGTACAGCCTGATCGAGCGCACCGTGGAGCGCGAGCTGCTGCCGATGGCGCAAGAGCTCGGCCTCGGCGTGATGGCCTGGTCGCCGCTGGGCAGCGGCGTGCTGACCGGCAAGTACAGCCGCGCCGACCTCGACCACGCGAAGGGACCGGACCCGCGCGTGACCGGCACGCGCAAGGACGTGGCCGTGGGCAACGGCGCGCTCACCGAACGCGCGCTCGCCATCGCCGACGTGGTGGCGCAGATCGCGAAGGAGCAGGGCCGCTCGAGCGCGCAGATCGCGCTGGCCTGGCTGCTGCACCGGCGCGGGCCGACGGTGATGCCGATCATCGGCGCGCGCACCTTCGCGCAGTTCGAGGACAACCTGGGCGCGCTCGAGGTCGAGCTCGATGCCGAGGCGCTGCGGCGGCTCGATGCGGCGAGCGCGATCGCGCTGGGGTTTCCGCACGACTTCATGGCGCTGCCGATGACGCAGGGGGTGCTGCACGGCGGCACGTCGACGCGCCGCGGCGAGTGAGAGGGACTCAGTCGCCCAGCGCGGCCAGCACGAGGCAACCGAGCCCCGTCAGCACCGCGATGGCCGCCGCCGCCGACGCCACCCAGTGGAAGCGGCGCGGCGCATAGCTCAACAGCCCCACCACCGTCTGCGCGGCCGCCGTGAGCGCGCCGAGCCAGAGCACCCAGCCGATCGAATGGCCGGCGGCGCGCAGGCTGGCGACGAGCGACAGGCACAGCGCCACGCTGCCGCCGAGCTGCAGCCAGCGGCGCCATGGGCCGGGCGTGCTGCCGCGGCCGAAGACGTCCTCGCTGTGGCGGTCCATCGCGAGGCCCAGCGCGCAGAAGCCCGCGAGCGAGGCGGCGAACACGGTCGCGATCAGCAAGGCGTTCAGCACGATCCCTGGCCCGAGGTGGCGAGCGAAGGCGATTCCACCGCGTCATCGGCGGGGTCGGCCTTCGAGGCTTTCTTCGCCGAAGCGCTCGAGGCTTTGCGCCGCTTGCGTTCCACGATCCAGGCCGCGCCCGCGAGCCCCAGGCCCAGCGCGATCGACACCAGGTCGAAGCCGGCGATGGCGCTCGGTCCCGAGCGCAGGCTGACCGTGAGCGGCGCAGGGCCGGTGAAGGCGTTGAGCACCGGCAGCAGCGCGAACAGCAGCGCGCCCGCGGCGAGCTGCGCCTGCCACATGCGCAGCGTGGGCCGCGCGAGGCCCAACAGCGCGGCCGCGCCCCAGACCGCGAAGAACCAGCCGATCTCGGCCGCGCCGCGGTCGGCCGTGTCGAACGGCACCAGCCGGTTGGCCCAGAAGAAGGCGGCCATCGCGAGCGGCAGGCCCGCGATCGCGCCGAGGTTGAGTCCGTCGACCAGCCGCAGGCCGAAGCTCACGCGGCCGCCCTGCTTGAGCCGCTTCGCGAACTTCTGGCGCTCCTTCACGGCCCATAGCAGGAGGCCGGTAGCGACCATCAGGCAACCCGCGAGGCCCGAGACGAAGAACAGCGCGCGCAGCAGTGGATCGCCGAAGCGGCCGATGTGCAGGCCGTAGAGCACGCTGCGCGTCTCGACGGCGGGCCGCATGCTGTCGCCGTAGGCACCGACCAGCGCACCGGTCACGCCATTGAAGACCATCGACGGTTGCTCGGACCCCAGTTGCGGCCCTTCGGCGCGGCGCACGATGACCGTCGCATTGGCATCGTTCGGCGAATTGACGGTGAGGCGGCCGACCGGCGCGCCGCCCCAGTGCGCGGAGGCCTGCGCGAGCATCGGCGCAACCGGTGCCATCGGCGCCTTCTGGCCCGCGGCCTTGAACTGCTCGCGCACGCCGCCCGCGAAGGCTTCGGAGAAGAAGGTCTGCGTGCCGCCGCTGTCCTTGTAGGCCGCCTGCGGGCCCCAGGGCATGTACATGAACATCAGGGTGACCAGGCCCGTGTACGTGATCATCGCGTGATAGGGCAGCGCGAGCACCGCGGTCGCGTTGTGCGCGTCGAGCCACGAGCGCTGGCCCTTCTTCGGCCGGAAGGTGAAGAAGTCCTTGAAGATGCGCTTGTGCGTGACGATGCCGCTGAGGATCGCCACCAGCATGAACATCGCGCAGAAGCCGACGATCCAGCGGCCCCAGATCGCGGGCATGTAGTGCAGGTCGAAATGCAGGCGGTAGAAGAACTCGC